>JAPLMO010000195.1 GCA_026386995.1 Planctomycetota bacterium
AGGCAAGAGACGTGAATGCTTGTCGAATAAGGCGGACGGAATATTTGGGAGGACCAGCCACCCTGAGCGGGCGGGGCCATCCGGCGGGCAGCAGGCGGTAGATGACGACCGGCACAAGGGCGCCGTGGCCGATTTGGAAAAGATGCTCGCACGGAATCACGAACTTGGGCGGAACAGATCAGGGGCGATTCCCATGCTCCGGGAAGCGCCCCTGATTCCTTATGTCTCCGGAGTCTCCGTATCACTCTGCCGGAGGCCTCAACCCTAGACTATGACGCGGTTTTCACCCAGGTGTCGGTGCCGTTGGCGGCCAGGGCGTTTGTTGCCGCATCCGTGATACCCGAGCCGGCGGCCGTCAGAGTCAACACGTAAGTGCCGGCCGTGCCCGTGAGGTCCGTGAGGTTGCCGAGTGTCCATGTGATGTTGTCGGCGGACTCGAGCGTGGCGTCTGTCAGCAGAACGGCTTCGTCGTCGAGTGTGAGGCCGAGGTCCGCGAGGCCGAACCCGGTGACCGCCTCAGAGAAGACGATGGTCGCGCTGGCGGCGGCGGTGGTCCGCGGATCGGGTGTGATGGCCGTGATGGCAACGGTCGGGGCGGTAATGTCCATCGTCCACGTGTCGCTGGCGCCAGTCGTCAGGGGCAGTTCGTGCCCCACGGCGGCGGAGATTTCCGCGTCCGAGGCGTTGAGGGTCAGGACGTAGGCGCCGGCCGTGCCGGTAACGCCCGCGAGGTTGCCGAGCGTCCACAACATGTTGTCGGTAGACGTGAGCGTGGCGGCGGCGAGCGATACGGCGTCGCCGTTGCGTGTGAGGCTGAGGTCCGCAAGGTCGAAGCCGGCGACCGACTCGGAGAAGACGATGCCCACGCTTGCGACGGCGATGTTCCGCAGGTCGGGGGCGACAGGCGTGATCGCAACGGTGGGAGCGACGGCGTCAACCACCGCCACGGTAAAGGTGCCGGTTACGGTCGAGACGCCGTCGGTGGCGCTCAACGTCGCCGAGAAATTGCCCAGGAAGTCGGTGGGCGGGGTGATCGTCAGCAGGTTGCCCGCCACGGTCACGGTGCCGTCCGGCATCGCGTCCTCGTCGGCATCGATCAGCGTGTTGGGGTCGGTGTAGTAGGACGGATCGACTGTTCCCTCGAGTTGACCGGTCCGCCAGTCTGTCACGCGGCCGTCGGAGAAGATCTGGTACCAGGCGCCGCCGGCGTCCTGGAGCCACTTCGATCCGGCCCATCCGTCGTACTGCGGCGTGTAGGTCGTGAGGCCCAGTTGCGTTTTCAGTTCGTAGGCCGCCTGCTCGGAGCCGTTGACGGCCACGACCAGGTACGTTACCCCGGTGCCGTCGGCATCCGTGGCCGGCAGCGTCAGGTCGCGATGGGTGTTGTGGGGCATCGTGATAACGTCGTCGACGTCGAGCACGGGCGGGGCGTTTATGGTCACCGTTGTTGTGAAACTGCCCGTGACCGTTGAGGCGTCATCGCCGTTGAAGATGCCCATGCCCGTTGAGGTGTCGTGGTCGTCAGTGGCGCTGAGCGTTGTTGAGAATGTGCCCAGGAACCCGGCGGGCGGGGTGATCGTCAGCACGTTGCCATTCACGGTCACGGTGCCGTCCGGCATCAGGTCCTCGGCGGCGTTGATCAGCGTGTTGGGGTCGGTGTAGTAGGACGGATCGAGCATTCCCTCGAGTTGGCCGGTCCACCAACTTGTCACGCGGCCGTCGGAGAAGATTTTGTACCAGGCGCCGCCGGCGCCCTGGAGCCACTTCGCTCCGGCCCATCCGTCGTACTGCGGCGCGTAGGTGGTGAGGCCCAGTTGCTGCTTCAACTCGTAGGCCGCCTGGTCCGGGCCGTTGACTGCCAGGACCAGGTAGGTTACGTGGTCGCCGTCGGCATCTGTGGCCGGCAGCGTCAGGTTCCGAAAGTGGAGGCCATGGTCGCCCCCGACAAGCCCATCCGTGTCGACATCCGTAGCCGGCAGTGCCTGGTTCTGATCGGTGTTCTGCGACATCACGACGTTGTCGATGTCGATCACCGGCAGCGAGTTGGCGACCGTCACGGAGAAGGTGTCGGTCACTGTCGAGGTGTCGTCGGTGGCGCTCAGGGTCACCGAGAAAATGCCCAGGAAGCCGTCGGGTGTGATCGTCAGCAGATTGCCCGCCACGGTCACGGTGCCGTCCGGCATCGGGTCCTCGGCGGCGTCGATCAGCGTGTTGGGGTCGGTGTAGTAGGACGTATCGAGCGTTCCCTCGAGTTGTCTGGTCAACCAGTTCGTCACGCGGCCGTCGGAGAATATCTGGTACCATTGGGGCGCGATCTGCCGCGCGCTGAACGACTGGTCGCCAAGTACACCTTTCACAAAACCGCCGCCCTGGAGCCACTTCGATCCGCCCCATCCGTCGTACTGCGGCGCATAGGTGGTGAGGCCCAGTTGCTGCTTCAACTCGTAGGCCGCCTGGCCGGGGCCGCTGACCGCCACGACCTCGTAGGTCACGTGGTCGCCGTCGGCATCCGTGGCTGGCAGCGCGATGTCCCAATCGGCCGCGTTGTAGGGCATGGTAAAATCGGCCACGTCGAGCACCGGGGGCGAGTTGGTGACCGTCACGGAGAAGGTGTCGTCTACTGTCACGTCGCCCTCGGTGGCGCGCAAAGTCGCCGAGAAAATGCCCAGAAAGTCGTGGGGCGGGGTGATCGTCAGCAGGTTGTGCGCCGCCACGGTCACGGTGCCGTCCGGCAGCGGCGTCGCGACGGCGTTGACCAGTGAGGTTGGGTCGGCGTAGTAGGCCGGAATGACCGTTCCTGCGAGTTGGCCGCTCGGCCAACTTGTCACGCGGCCGTCGGAGAAGAGGGCGTACCAGGCGCCGCCGGTGCCCTGGAGCCACTTCGATCCGCCCCATCCGTCGTACTGCGGCGCGTAGGTCGCGAGGCCCAGTTGCGTTTTCAGTTCGAAGGCCGTCTGGCCGGCGGCCTTGACTGTCCCGTCCACGACCGCGTAGGTCACGTTGGCGTCGTCGGTCAGCGTCACGTCCTGGTGGTCTTGGCTGTACGACATCGCGATGTCCGGCACGTCGAGCACCGGCGCGCCGTTCAGCATGAGCCGGGGTTCGAGGGCCTCCATGAAGGCAGGAAACGGCGCAACGTCACTGCGACCGAGGCGATTTCTCATGGTCTGTCTCCCAGTGCTTTCCTCCGTTACCGACTACTCACGCCATAGGATCCGAGACGGTGTGAGGGCGCCCATCCCTTCACCTCCACGCAGCAACGGTAACTACCGTTGCTGCCACGGCTTCAGCCCGCCGCGTGAGCGGGCTGATACATCCTGCGGAATCCGTCGAGAAAGATCGACAACCCACACAAGAGCAAGCCCCGTGCCAAAGGTCGTACCCATTCACATTTCCGCAACAGGCCCGTTCCCGATACTGGGAGAGCGGTTTTCCCCGCGGCGCCGGTCTGCCGAGGGCCGCGGGCGGCCGCCGATATCCCTTCGCCTCTATGGAGGGGATTCCACATCTATGGAATGGATTCCACATACGCAACGACCTCCGCAGTTCAGTCCCGCTCCGCGCGGTCGTCCGGACACGGACTGTCGCCGGCCACGGCACGAGCCTTGCGCCGCGGGGGGGAGCCTGCGGCCGCTTCCGAGGCGCCGCCAGATTTTCACAGTCATTCCTCTTGCTTGTGCCGGCTTCCGGCTGTAGAATCACGCCCCATGTACGGTCGTTTTGTTTTTCTCGAACCCTTTAAGGAGCCGTAAGATGGCAAAGCCTGCAACGAAGAGTGAGATTCTTGCCAACATCGCAGTGGCCACGCAACTTTCCCGCAAGCAGGTGGCGTCGGTGCTGGAAGCCCTTTCCGGCCAGATCCGGGCGGCCGTGGGCAAGAAAGGCCCGGGCGTCTTTGCTCTGCCGGGCCTGCTGAAGATCATGGTCATTCATAAGCCGGCCACCCCCAAGCGGAAGGGCATCAACCCCTTTACCAAGCAGGAGCAGATCTTCAAGGCCAAGCCCGCCCGGAAGGTCGTCAAGGTCCGGGCCCTCAAGGCTCTCAAGGACATGGCGAAGTAAAGTGGCAGGCGGCCGTTACTCGCCGTGCCGGCCGGGTGTAATGACTGTAATTGCGATAGATCAAAGTGTTGTGGAATTCACGGGCCTCTCTTGGAACGCGAAGGAGACTCAAATGGGGAAAGGCAGCAACATTCGTCGCAAGGAAGTCAAGAAGCCCAAGAAGAACAAAGGCAAGAAGTAAAGCGATCTCTGTTTGGCGGGACGGGCAGGTTCGGCTGAGCGATCGGCCGACCCGCTCGCCCCGCTCGTGTTTTTCGCTTCTCGATTCGTCCGCGCGGCCCATGGCGGAGGATCGAGGCCCCGCCCTTGGCAAAGGCCGCCGAAAAAAACGGCAGCCCGTGGCCGACATGGGCGGAATTGGTTCTTGACGGCTCCAAAGATTATCGCATAATCAGACGTTGTGGCAATCGGCCCTACGGGGCACGAGGCCAGGATAGGGCTCGCCGAGTGGCGGCCCAATTGTCGGCTCTGCTGGAATGACCGGCCGGGAACCGATGGACGGCAAAGGCCGGGCAAAAAGGAGTTCATCTGTGGCAAAAGGCAAAGTGAAGTGGTTCAATGATCAGAAGGGTTTTGGTTTCATTGAACAGGAAGACGGCACGGACTGTTTCGTCCATCACAGCAGCATCCAGGGCGAAGGCTTCAAGACGCTCGCGGAAGGTGAAACAGTCGAGTTCGACGTGACCAAGGGCCCGAAGGGCCCGAAAGCGGAGAACGTCAGGCGCATCACGGCATAGTCGGTTTTCCAGCATCCGCCCCCGGTTCCTCAGGAGCCGGGGGCCTTTTCTGCGCTTGTTGTCCCTGTGCGTCCCGAAAACTCCGTCGGTTCAGGCGTGGGTGAGTCCTGGCGTTTGTGATCAACCCACGCCCAACGCGCGCCGAACAACCGGGACGAGCAATCCCGCCTGCCATGGCAACAGTTTGCCGGCTTGCTGGATTCCCGCCACGTCCGTCGGTCGTCGGCGAGAGATCTCCTCCATGGCTGTCCGGGGCGCGATGACCCCCGGTTGCAGACCCAGGTCCGTGGCCAGGCGGGCGACGCCGTCGCGAAGACGATCCAACCCTTTCCCCGGGCTCAGCCGCTTCTCCGAGAACCGCAAGCGCGGCTCCGGCCAGTCCGAGTGGCCGAGGCGGCCTGCCTTGAGGATCGCCTCGCGCAGCGACTCCAGCCTCGTGCCGCGGAAGTCGCGCGGAAGCCTTGGCGCACGGGCAAGGTCGGCCCCCGGATGCTTCTCGGCCCAGGCGGCCAATTCCATCAGGCCCTCATTGCCAAGAATCTTGAACGGCGGGCGATCCGCCCGCTCGGCCTCCCCTTCGCGCCACCGCCACAGTTCACGCACGAAGGCCGCCTGCGAGCGCGTCAGGTCCCACACACCCTTGATCCGCCACTGCCGATCCGGATCGACTTCGCGGTCGCCCACCGTTGCTTCTATGGCCGCCTCGCAACTCTGCTCGAACCACTGCCGACGTCCCAGCCGGCCCAGGTCGGCGAGCAACCTGTCGGCCAGCGGTTCGATGTACCGCGTATCGTCCACCGCGTATCGCAATTGCGCCGGGCTGAGCGGGCGGCGCGACCAGTCGGACTTCTGCCCGCCCTTGCTGAAGGTCCGGCCGGAGAACTGCTC
>JAPLMO010000206.1 GCA_026386995.1 Planctomycetota bacterium
AGAGCGTGGCGAGCACTTTGCTGAACTCTGGCGGCGCTCGGCGCTCGCCGTCTCCCAGGAGCCAGACCTTCGCGCAGGGCAGGGGCTTGCGGGTCTCCACGAGCACGAGGTCGTAGCGGCGGCAGAGATCCGCGAGCGTGAGGGCCGGCGCGCGGCTGGCCGGAAGTGTGCGGGAGAAACCCTCGTCCGGCCCCTGGAGGAACACGTCGGCCCCGGCGCGGAAAAGCCGGTCGCTGTCTTTGCCCGGCCGGTCCACGTCGATGCGGTGGGCGTGGAACTTGGCGACCGCCAGCGCAAGGCCGCTCGTGCGCAATCGCGACAGCAGCGCCTCCAGCAACGTGGTCTTGCCGGACCCGCTGTGGCCGCAAATCGCGAAGACGGGTAGGTCAGCGAGCATCCGTGGCTCCGGTTGATCGAAGGATTAGCACGGTGGGTCCGGAGACCCACCGCGCGAAGGTTACTCGCCGGCTGTGCGCGGCGGGCCGCACTCGCTTGGGTCGCCGCGCAGTTTCGCCAGGCCGTGCGGCAGGGCCGGCAGAATGACCTCCAGGTTCTCCCTGGCGGCCCGCTCGGAACCGGGGAGATTGACGATGAGCGTCGCGCCCCGGATGCCCGACGTGCCGCGCGAAAGCATCGCATGCGGCGTCTTGGCGAGCGACGCGGCGCGCATGGCTTCGTCGAGGCCGGGCGTCGGCCGCTCGACGACGCTGCGTGTGGCCTCGGGCGTTACGTCGCGCGGCGAAAAACCCGTGCCGCCCACCGTGACCACGAGGTCGATGGAGTGGCCGTCGGCGTAGTGCTTGAGGCGCGAGGCGATTTGCCCGGCGTCATCCGGCAGAATTTCCGTGCGGTAGATGTTCACGTCCATCGCGGCCTCGAGTTGCCGCGCGACGGCCGGGCCGGCCGTGTCTACTCGCTCGCCGCGCGCGCCGCGGTCGGAGATCGTGAGGATAACGGCCTGAAATCTCGAGCGCGGCACGAGCGTGAGCACCTTGGCCTCATCGCCCGGCCGGACCGTGCCGGAAACCTCGACGCGGGCAAAGAGGCCCGCGCGCGGCATGAGGCAGTCGCCCGTCAGTTGGGCGATACGGCACGGCGAGTGGCAAACCTTGCCGATCTGCGTGATGGATAGGACCGCGCTTTGCCCAAGTTGCAGGCGCGTGCCGAGGCCCATCGCGCCAAGGTCGAGGCCCGAGAGGATTACGTTTTCGGCGAAGTCGCCCGGCGCAAGGTCCGGCAGGCCCTTGCGCGCCGCGTCGATGTCCTCCGCGGCCAGCAGGCTCACCTGCCGGTGCCACGGGCCGGCGTGGGCGTCGCCCTCGATGCCGTGGCCGGCGCGGAAGGCGGCGGAGGTGACGGGCTTCTTGCGGTCGCCCTTGGCGGTGCTGGTGCAGAGGGCCTCAACGCGGGCCATTGCGGGGCTCCTTGCGGGTCCAGCGCCCGGACTTGCCGCCCGTCTTCTCCAGCAGCCGCACGGGGCCGATCTCGGCGCCCTTGCCGGCGGCCTTGACCATGTCGTAGACCGTGAGTGCCGCCACGGCTGCGGCGGTCATGGCCTCCATCTCGACGCCCGTTTTCGCTTCGGCCTCGGCCGTGGCGACGAGGCGGACACGGTTGCCGACGAGGCTTGCCTCCACGTCTACGTGTTCCAGCGCTATCGGGTGGCAG
>JAPLMO010000483.1 GCA_026386995.1 Planctomycetota bacterium
GGCCGAGGGCGACCGCGTTCCGGCCGACGCGCGGGTCCTCCACAGCATCAATCTTTCGGTCGACGAGTCGCTGCTGACGGGCGAATCGGCCACCGTCCGCAAACGCGCCGGCGACGCCGCCGAAGCCGTCGCGCGGCCGGGCGGCGACGACCTGCCGTTCGTCTACTCCGCCACACTCATCACCCAGGGCCAGGGCGTGGCCGAGGTCCTGGCCACCGGCATGCGCACCGAGATCGGCAAGATCGGCAAGGCACTCCAGACCCTCGGCACCGAGCAGACGCTCCTCCAGAAGGAGACCGGCCGGCTGGTGCGGAACCTGGCCATCTTTGGCCTCTCGCTCTGCACCCTTGTGGTGCTCCTGTACGGCCTGACGCGCGGCAACACTTGGGCGGCGTGGGGAGACGGCCTCCTGGCGGGCATCGCTCTGGCCATGGCGACGCTGCCGGAAGAGTTCCCCGTCGTGCTGACGATCTTCCTGGCGCTGGGGGCGTGGCGCATCAGCCACAGCCGCGTCCTCACCCGCCGCATACCGGCCATCGAGACCCTCGGCGCCGCCACGGTGCTGTGCGTCGACAAGACCGGCACGCTGACGATGAACCGGATGTCGATCAGCAAACTCCGGGCCGACGGCGAGACGTTCGACACCGAGGACCCGAGCCTCAAGGCCCTGCCCGAGAAATTCCATCAACTCCTGGAGTTCGGCATCCTCGCGAGCAAGCGCGACCCGTTCGACCCGATGGACAAGGCCCTCAAGGAACTCGGCCTGAAGTACCTCGTGCAGACCGAGCATCTGCACGAGAACTGGTCGCTGGTGCACGAGTACCCGCTGTCGCCGGAACTGCTGGCCCTGTCGCACGTGTGGAAATCTCCCGACGGCACGGACTTCGTGATCGCCGCAAAGGGCGCCCCCGAGGCCGTCGGCGACCTCTGCCACTTCGACCCCGAGCGGACCCGGCAACTGGCGCGCGACGTCGCCGCCATGGCCGACCGCGGCCTCCGCGTCCTGGGCGTGGCCAAGGGACGATTCCGCCAGGCGTCGCTGCCGGGCGGGCAGCATGATTTTCTTTTCGACTTCGTGGGCCTCGTCGGCATGGCCGACCCCGTGCGGCCGACGGTCCCCGCCGCCATACAGGAGTGCTACCAGGCGGGCATCCGAGTGGTCATGATCACGGGCGACTATCCGGGGACAGCCCAGAGCATCGCGCGGCAGATCGGCCTGGCGTCACCCGACCACATCATCACCGGGCCGGAACTCGACGCCATGAACGACGAGGACCTCAAAGAACGCATCCGCACCACCAACGTCTTCGCCCGCGTCGTGCCCGAGCAGAAACTGCGGCTCGTCGAGGCCCTGAAGGCCAACCGCGAGATCGTCGCGATGACCGGCGACGGCGTCAACGACGCCCCGGCCCTGAAGGCCGCCCACATCGGCGTGGCGATGGGCGGCCGAGGCACGGACGTGGCGCGCGAGGCCTCGGCCCTGGTGCTGCTGGACGACGATTTCTCGTCGATTGTGCAGGCGGTGCGGCTGGGGCGGCGGATCTTCGACAACATCAAGAAGGCCATCTCGTACATCTTCGCCATCCACGTGCCGATCGCCGGCCTCTCGTTCGTCCCCGTGCTGATGAGCGACTGGTCGCTCATCCTGCTGCCCATCCACATCGTGTTCCTGGAACTCATCATCGACCCGTCGTGCTCGGTGATCTTCGAGGCAGAAGACGCGGAGCCCAACGTCATGCGCCGGCCGCCGCGCAACCCCAAGGAGCGGCTGTACAGTTGGAAATCGATCTCGGTCAGCCTCCTCCAGGGCGCCAGCGTCCTGGCGATTACCCTGGCGGTCTACGTCATCGCCCGGTACCTCGTCGGCGAAACCGACAACCACGCGCGGGCACTGACGTTCACAACGCTGGTCGTGGCGAACATCGGCCTCATCCTGACGAACCGCTCCTGGTCCGAAACGATCGTCGGCACGATGAAACGGCCCAACAAGGCCCTCTGGTGGGTCCTGGGCGGGGCGGCAGCCTTCCTGGCCGTGGCGCTTTACGTGCCCTGGCTGAGGGACCTCTTCAGGTTCGAGAGCCTGCACGGGACGGACCTGGCGATCTGCTTCGGCAGCGGCATCTTAAGCATCCTGTGGTTCGAGGTGCTGAAGGCATTCAAGACCCGGCCCCGCGCGACAGCGTCTCGATCTGCCGGCGGATAGCCTCGGCGAGTTGGCCGTCCGGATCGCACGCGAGCGCCTTGCGGTAGTTCTCCAGCGCCTCGTCCAGGCGCCCCTTCTTCGCCAACAGGTCGGCCAGGCTGTTGAGGGTTTCCGCCTCGGGTTGCAGGCGGGCCGCCTCGGCAAAATGCGTGACGGCCTCGTCGGTCCGCCCCAGGGCCGCCAGCGCCCGCGCCAGGGCGTCGTGTGCGGCTGCGAAGTCCGGCCGCAGGCGAACCGCCTGCTGCAACTGTCCGGCGGCCTCCTCGGGTCTCTGCTGCGCCAGGAGCGCGTCGCCCAGGGCCATGCGGGCATCGGCGTCCGCCGGCTCCACGCGCACCGCCTCGGCAAAGTACGCCTCGGCCTCAGCTGGCTTACCCCATCGCATGCAGGCGGCACCGGCGCCGAAGTGGAACTCCGCGCGCTCTGGGAAGCGCGCGAGCACGAGGCGCCACTGCCGAAGGGCGGAATCGAACCGGCCGCGCTCGGCCTCCAGCCACGCAAAACTCTCGCGGAGCCGCACATCGTCCGGAGCGGCGGCGAGCGCCGCCTCGCACAGCCGCGCATCATCGTCCATCGCCCCCGGTGCATAGGCCGCCTGCCTCAGGGCCATAACGTTCTGAAAGGCCGCGGCCTGCCGGAAGTCGTGGTCCAGTTGGTTCGTGAACGGCGGATTATCGGTCATCCGCCACGCCCGGAGGGCCACACGGTAGCGGGCGTACGCGCCGAAGCCCAGCCGCGCGGCACACGTTTGTTCGTCCGGCACGGCGCCGGCGGGCTGCCGCGGGAGGCGATCGGCCAGCGCCGCCTCCACCTTCTCCAGCATCAGCCGCGCAAGCCGGTAGTTGCCCTCGAACTTCAGGTGCACGTGCTCGTGGAAGACCTCGTCGCCGGGGACGCCGAGGCCGGTCTGGTCGGCCTCGGCGAAGGCCCGCTCGGCATCGAGGAACCCGACGCCCTCGATGCGGCCTCCGCCGGCCACCTCGTGGATGATCTCGTTGATGCGGCTGTCCGCGCGAAACCGCAGCGCATCCAAGTCGCGCGCCCGGACGTAGTGCACTCGCGCATCGGCCGGCCGGCCGGCGGCCGCAAGGCACCGCGCCATGCGGAAATGCAGGTCGGCGTAGCGGTCGTCGATGGCGGCAGCCGCGCGATACGACGCCAGCGCGTCGACCCACTCCTGCTGGGTCTCCAGGATCGCGCCCGCCCCGTACTCCGCTTCCCATTGCGCGAGGGCAGCCTCGTCCACGCCGGGACCATGGACCGATGCCAGCGGCGGGCAGTCCCTCAGGTTCACGACCACGGTGGAGACGATCGCGCGGGCGCCGGCCCCGCGGCCGATGAGGCAGATGTCCTCGAGGTTGCGGCGGAAATGGCTGTAGACCGCCTCAAGCCGCGGATCGGCGGCCGCCACGCGCCCGGCCAGCCACATCTGCATGCCCCTCCACTCGGCCGGCGTCCCGGGCCGCGGCGCGAGCCGCCCCGCCAAATCGCGGAACAACCGGCCCAGGCACGTCGACTTGATCCAGAGCCCCGCCCGGATCGTCGGCAGACTGCCGGTGTACGGATCGAGGATCGTCCCCGGGCCGAACGGGCCGACCACCTCATTGTTGCCCATGTAGATGATAAAGAGGTCCGGCCGGTGGGCCGCGCAGTCCTTCGCGATCTCCCGGACGACGTGCGAGTTGATCGCCGTCATGCCGGCGTTGACAACCTGGAATCGCACGGCCGGGTAGCGTTGGCGCAGCATCACTTCCAGGATGCGGCTGAAGGAGCACGACGGGTCGGGCACGCCTTCGGCGGCGGAACTGCCGAGGACGAAGATGCGGACTTTCCCCGCGGGCTTCTCGGCCTCCAGCAGGCACGGCTCGGGCTGGCGCGAGATCGCCGACGGAAAGAACCGCAGGCCGAAGGCGTCGTTGGTCGCGTAGTTGCCGGCGGCGTCGGGCCCGACGAAGAAGTGCGGCGAGTAGCCGTAGCCAACGAGGTGCAGCACGCCCTCCGCAACGGCCAGCACCAGCGCCGGCGCAAGGACCACCAGCGCCAGCCGGGCCAGCCACAGTCGCCGGCCTGTCAGGCGGCACGGCGGCGTGCCGTCCGTATGATGTTCAAGGGGCCGACGGTTTGCCTCAGTCATGCTGCACCCCGCGTGCGCCGGAAGGGCGATGTCCTATCTTAAGGCGCCGCTGGGCCGGCAGCAAGACGGGCGGTTAACTACTGCAGTGCCACCGAATTGTCGCACATTATTGTATCGGGTGCCACGGTTGCGCCGTTCAGCAACCGTGCCGCCGTTCGACGAAGAGCACGGCTGCAAACAGCGCAGCCGTGGCACCCGGCGTGTTGGATAACGTGCAATCTGAGTGACCAACTACACTACCGCGGCGGGTCGGGAGACCCGCCGCGCAATCATGGCACTGTTGTTGTCCGGTTCCCCGTTCCCGGTTCCCGGCCGTCACAGCGTTTCGGGCTTGCGGGGCACGTCGCCGAAGGCCCGGAGGACCTGCTCGTCCATCTCCTCGTCGCTGATGCCGGTCACACGGCCTTCCTCGTATTCCTGGGCGATCCACGCGACGATCTGGGCGACGCGGGGGTCGTCCTTCGCCAACTCCTGCGAAAACTCGTAACGGTCCTGGACCCACGCCAGCACGCCGGACACGCCGCTCTTGTCGGTCAGGCCGATGCGGGCCGGCCGCTTCAGGAGGCCCATCGTGTCGAACGGATTATAGATCTCTTCATTCTTCAGCATTCCGTCGGCGTGGATGCCGGCGCGGGTGATGTTGAAGTCGCGGCCCACCAGCGGATAGAGCGGCGGAATGTCGTAGCCGATCTCGGCCCGGTAATAATCGGCCATCTCGGTGATGACCGAGTAATCGACCCCCTCCGTCTCGCCCCAGAGCATGGCGTGCTCGACCACCAGGCCCTCCAGGGGCGGGTTGCCCGTCCGCTCGCCGATCGAAAGCAGCGTCCCGTTGGCCGCGCAACAGCCGTGCAGCCACGCGGTCGTCGCGTTCACGAGGACCTTGTGGAAATCGTTGTGGCCGTGCCACTCCATCCACTCGGGCGGCACGCCCGCCTGCCGCCGCAGGCAGTAGACGATTTTTGCGACCGAGCGCGGCAGTTGGGCCCCCACGTACGGCACGCCGTAGCCCAGGGTGTCGCACGCACGGATCTTGACGGGCGTCTCGTACTGCTCGGCCAGTTTCATCAGTTCCGCCGCAAACGGGATGACGAACCCCTCGAAGTCCGCCCGCGTGATGTCCTCGAAGTGGCAGCGCGGCGTGATGCCCTCGTCCAGCGCCCCCCGGACGATGTCCAGGTACAGGTCGAGGGCCTGCTTGTGCGTCCGCCGCAACTTAAGGAAAATGTGGTAGTCCGAGCACGACGTCAGGATGCCCGTTTCCTTCAGGCCCATCTCCTTGACGATCTTGAAGTCGCCCTTGACGGCCCGGATCCAGCCCGTGACCTGCGGAAAGGCGTAGCCGAGTTCGCGGCACTTGTCGACCGCCTCGCGGTCCTTCTTGGAATAGAGGAAGAACTCGCTCTGGCGCACGAGGCCCCGCGGGCCGCTCAGCCGGTGCAGGAACTTGAAGAGGTCCACCGTCTGCCGCACGGTGTACGGCGGCCGGGCCTGCTGGCCGTCGCGGAACGTCGTGTCGGTGATGAAAGTGTCTTCCGGAATGAACGTCGGGACCCTCTCGTGCGTGAAGGGAATCTTCGGAAACTGGCTGTACGGGAAGATGTCGCGGTAAAGGTTCGGCTCCGTGACGTCCACCAGTTTCGGCGCCTTCAGGTCCGTGTAAAACGATTGCGTGTTCTTGTCGTAGTAAAGCACCGGACGACTCCTTTCCTCCGTGCAGCGCACAAAGCCGCCGCGGAGAACCACATTATAGGGATGCGGCTGCGGGCGTCAATAACGCGGACTCTGCACGCATCGCCGGGTGCGCCAGAAGTTTCTGGCACGGGTGGCATGCCCAGGCCGCCGTTGCCTGGGCATGGTCCATGGCCGCGGCGACAGCATGCCCAGCGAACAGCGCGCTGGGCATGCCACCCTGCTTGCGCCGAATGAGCGCCCAAAACTGCGGGGTTACCACGTAACAGGGGTCGGCCCTTGACCAGCCTGCGGCGGCCGGTAAACTCGTCCCTGGCCAAACGCACTTGGGACCGGCAAAGGAGAAGATCATGACCGCCATGCGTCGCCGTGAATTCATCGAGCGGACCCTGGCCGCGGGCGTCGCCGCGGCAGCGCTGGGCCAGGACAGGTTGCCCGCCGAAGAGGCCAAACCCAAGTCGCTCGTCGTCAAGGCCGTCCGCGACGACGCCACCAAAGCCAAGAAGATTAGCGCGGCCGTCGTCCGCGAGATGGTCCACGCCGCCGTCTGCCGCCTCGCAGGCAAGCGGAAGCCCGAGGAGGCGTGGCCCGTCTACATCAGGAAGGACGACGTCGTCGGCATAAAGGTCTCCAGCAAGTTCGGCGTCGGGGCCGCCACGCACCCCGAGGTCACGGCGGCCATCGTCGAGGGCTGCCGCATGGCGGGCGTGCCGGACGACAAGATCATCGTCTGGGACTTCGAGGACAAGCATCTGGAGATCAGCGGCTACACGATCAACCGCGGGCCGGGCGTCAAGTACCGCGGCGTCAACGCCGACGGGTGGGAAGACCAGCCGACCGCCATCCACACCTGCCAGGGCCGGCTGGCGAAGATCCTGACGCGCGAGATCACGGCCCTCATCAACGCCCCGATCCTGAAAAGTCACCCCATTGTCGGCTTTACGAACTGCCTGAAGAACCATTACGGGAGTTTTCACAATCCGCAGGATGCCCACGGCGGGGGCTGCGACCCGTTCATGGCCCACCTGAATAACCTGCCCGTGATCCGCGAGAAGTCGCGCCTGATGCTGAGCGACGTGCTCCTGCCCGTGGCCGACCGCGGCCCGCAGCCCGCCCCGCAGTTCGTCTGGGAATATAAGGCCGTCCTTGCCTCAACCGACCCCGTGGCGATCGACGCCGTGGCCCTGAAGATCCTCGACGAGCAGCGCATCAAGATCGGCAAGCCCCCGGCCTCCGCCAAGGCGAAGTGCCTCCAGACCGCAGCCCAGATGGGCCTCGGTGTGGCGGATATGGAAAGAATTGAGTTGGTGACGGTGTAGCGGAGAAGGTTCGTGACGCCTCTTAGCCCAACCGCCTCGTGGCCGAGGCCGGCGGCCCGGCGGGACTGTGAGGCGAGTTTTTGCCTCCGCCCCATCAGGCGCGAGAAGGCGGGGCGGCTCAAAGGCAAGCGATAGGATAAACGAAATAGGTGGCTGTCCCCTATTTCTCTATTTCTTCTTTGCAGACAAGAGGCGAAAGTGCTTGTAGAATATGGCGGACGGAGTTTTTGGGAAGGACAGGTGTAGTTTGTACTTGCCTTAGGGACATTCTCGGTACTGAATCTGAGTTATGAAGTCAACGCGATGGAACATAGTTCTCGCTATAGCACTGCTGCTTGGTAGCGGTTTTTGCGCGGTTGGACTTTGGCTATTCATTTCGCGCCCGGCGACAGGTGTGATAGCGGATGTGACCTACGGAAGTCTTACGGTGATAGTATGCCTTGTCACGGGGGCTGCTTGGCTGATGGCGCGGGCGGCGATTCCTTCCGCCAAATGGGATCTGGCTCTAATCTCGGCTTTCCTGATGCTGCAAGCCACAACGTGGCTGCGACTATCCAACTATCTTTCGGGCCGAACCAACGCAGCGGCCGCAGACTTGTGCTTCGCGTATTTTTGGTTCGGCGTGCTGGCGGCAGTTCTTCTCTGGGGCGGCTATGTTGTGCTCGCGGTTTTGGCGCACAACAAGGTGACACACGTGCAGAATGTCGCGCGTGCAGTGGGCATTTGTGTTATGGCAGTGATTATCGTGGCAGCGATATTTGCGCCAGCACCGGGCGAGCAGGCATTCCATCGGGGCTTTCGGCAATGGCTGGGCGAAAAAGAACTTGATATTCCGTCAATTCGCACGTGGCAGTCCAGCCTTGGCGTGACTCCAGGCGGGGATGTTCCCCAAGATCTGTGGCCGAGATCTGTAAGGGTTCTTGAGCCGCGGGTTGTCCGGTTTCTTGGGCCTAAGGCGGGAGTGGACATCCGTTGGGGGGGCGGGTTCTTGGGAATGTGGGGTGTTGTCGTCGGCCCGGACAGGCTGGAGATTCCCGCGGAAGACTGCGGAACCTACATTGTCGTGTTTCGGCAGGGAGTCTACATGCACTTCCCCAAAGGGTGACGTAATTGTTTTATTGGAGACGCTACCGAATGGCATTAGGATAAGCCGGAGAGGCCCTTTCACAAGCCGCGCGGATCACCCCCCGAACGGCCTTGGCGCTGCTTTGCGGGCCGGTTCCGCCAGTCGCTGTCCGTGGGCAAACGCCCCGAAAACCCTTATCCTAATGCCATTCGAGACGCTACCCCTATTTTTCCCGGCGGCTGTAGTGGGCCAGTGTGCTGGTCAACCGAGATTCGTAATTCGGGTGACAATACCGATATTCTCAGTGCCCTTTCCTTCGCGCCAATGAGCACGCAACTCAAGTTTTCCCGTTCTCCAGAGAAGGCCGGCTCTTTTACCCTTGCCGCGCGCGGCCTGCGAGGGCAAGGTAACAAGGCGCGGCAGGTGCGTCAATGGTTTACCGGCGGCGATGGGGATCAAAGGCAGTTCAAAGTTTCAGGTTCAAAGTTCAAAGTTAACGGCCATGGAAAGACAGTTCCAAAGCCTGCCCGCCAGGCTTAAGGGCGGGTTCAGAGTTTCAGGGGTTGCCCGCCCCGGTTCCCGTACATGCGTCGGCCACCTGCCGTTTTGCACGGCATGGGCGGCCACTTAGGGTCGCCCCTACGACGGCGCCCGTGTGCGGGTCCCCCCGTAGGGCCAGCCCTGCGTGGCTGCCCGCTGTTTCTTTGGCCGAATCCCGACCTCACGGCTCAGGCACGACTGCCAGAATGGCAGTCCCTGAGGCCACCGAGGGGGGCGAATCACCCTAAATCAGGGACAGCGCCAACCCCGCCCGGACCCCTGACCCCGCCTGGCGAGGCCGCTTGGCGCTGTCCCTGATTATGTTCGGGCCTCCGGAAGGGTCGCCGGAGAATCCCTACTGTTCCGGTAGGATATACTATAGTATATAATCGGGGGTGGTCAAAACCGCCCGTGGGGATGCAAAAGGTATCAAGTTCCGATCAAAAACAGTAAAAAGTGATCAAAAGGGGTCAAGTTTCGTCTTGCCTATCTTGCCAAACGACCCCAAAAACCGCATTGGCGCTAGCGCCAAGGGGGTTTTTGGCCCTTCACGGCGCAAAAATCACCCGTTTTTGCCCTCCGGCATATACTATAGTGTATCGCAATCTTTTTGTACTAAAGGCTATAATCCCCCCCCCCCCCCCGGCGGCACCCTTAGCCGGCGGCCCGGGCGAAGAACGGGTCCCGGCGCCTTTTCATCCAAAGTGTTGACACGGCCGCCCGGCGGGGTCAGACTGGAGGGGTGGCGGGGTACCGTTGCCGGGGCGTCGCTCCGGCCGCCAACTCGGCATGCCCGGATACGGGCGCAGCACATCTACAGGGAGGCACGGCCATGGCTCTGAAAGTGACGCGGGTGGACACGTGGGCGGCAACAATCGAGGACCGGCCGGGGGGCGTGGCCCGGAAACTGTGGGCCCTCGCCGCCGCCGGGGCGAACGTTTAAATGGTCTTCGCCGGCCGCAGGCCCGACCAGCCGGGCCGGGGCGTGGTGTACGTCACGCCCATCAAGGGTGCGAAGGCGGTCCGCGCGGCCGCGGCGGCCGGGTTCGCCAAGGCCGAGGGGATGCACAGCGTGCGTGCCGAGGGGCCGGACAAGCCCGGCCTGGGCGCCCGGATAACGCAGGGCCTCGCTGAAGCCGGGGTGAACCTGCGTGGCCTGTCGGCGGCCGCCATCGGCAGGAAGTGCGTCGTGTACCTCTCGGTCGACACGGCCGAGGCCGCCGCCGCGGCCGTGGGCGTGCTGAAGAAGATCAAGTGACGGAGTACTGAAGTACTTGAGTACCTGAGTATGTGAGCGCACGCCGCGCGACGGACAGTCTGTGCGTGTTTTGCATGTGGCGCCGGGTGGCACGGCCACGCGCCGTTGCGTGACCGTGCCACCCCCCAAGTGACGCCGTACCAACCCTTCGCGGTAATTGTTGAATTGCCGCGTGCGTCCCCTTACCATAGGAATTGCCGGAAGGAGCGCGTATGAGAGCGACTGCGCCGGTTGCCGCGCTGGGTCGAGCCGCCATCGACCAGATCGGCGACCTGGGGAACTTTGCGGTATTCACGTGGCAGACGTTCGCGTGGATCCTGACGGACCTCACGCGGTGGCGTCTCCTCAGGCCGGTGCTCTACGAGGTGGGCGTCCGCAGTTTGCCGGTCATTATCTTTACGGGCGCGTTCGTCGGCATGGTGCTGGCGGTGCAATCGTACTTCCAGTTCGATGCGATGGGGCGGGCCGCGTGGTCCGGGATGGTCATCAACCTGTCGGTCGTCAAGGAACTCGGGCCCGTGCTGGCCGGGACGATGATCGCCGGCCGCGTGGGCGGGGCGCTGGCGGCGGGCCTGGGGACCATGAAGGTCACCGAGCAGATCGACGCCATGCGGAGCCTCGGGGCCGACCCGATCCGCTACCTCGTGGTCCCGCGGTTCCTGGCCTGCCTGTTCCTGATCCCGTTCCTGACGATCTACTGCGACTTTGTGGGCATCCTGGGCGGCTACGCCGTTACCTGGAGTTACGGCGTGGACTCGTACGAGTACTGGCGGCACTCGGCCGACGTGATCGAGAACTGGGACATCTTCACGGGCGTGCTGAAGAGTTGCTTCTTCGGGGCGGCCATCGCCCTGATCTCCTGCTACAAGGGCTTCCAGAGCCGCCAGGGGGCCGAAGGGGTCGGCCGCGCGGCCACCGAGGCGTTCGTCGCCAGTTTCATGGCGATCCTTCTGCTGGATTTCTTCATCGTGTACCTGCTCCAGGGCATCTACGATGCGATGTGGGGCCGGACGAGCATCTTCCTGTAAGGCCGCCGATGATCAAGAGTGATACAACCCGGCCCGGTGGGCCGTCGGAACACCTGATCCGCCTGGATCACGCGTACAAGGCGTTCAACGGCCACGTGGTCTTCGAGGACCTCTCGATCGGGTTCCGCCGCGGCGAGACCACGGTGGTCCTGGGGGCCAGCGGCGTGGGCAAGAGCGTCCTCTTGAAACTGATCCTGGGCCTGCTGAAGCCCGATCGCGGCCGCATCTTCGTTGACGGGACCGAGATAACGCACCTCTCGGAGCGCGACCTCGTGCCCGTCCGCAAGCGCTTCGGCATGGTCTTCCAGGGGGCGGCGCTCTTTGACTTCATGACGGTCTACGAGAACGTCTCGTTCGGGCTGCAAGAGCACAAGGCGCTGCCCGAGGCCGAGATGCGCCGCATCGTCGCCCAGAAACTGGCCCTCGTCGACATGGCGGGCACCGAGAACCTCCTGCCCGAGCAACTGTCGGGCGGCATGCGCAAGCGCGTCGGCCTGGCCCGCGCCATCGCCATGGAGCCCGAGGTCATCCTCTACGATGAGCCCACGACGGGCCTCGACCCCGTGACCGCCGACACCATCAACGACCTCATCATCCGGTGCCAGAAGGAACTGAAGACCACGAGCATCGTGGTGACGCACGACATGGCCAGCGCGTACAAGGTGGGCGACCGCCTGATCCTGATTTACGAGGGCGAGATCATCGCCGACGCCGCGCCCGACCAGATTCGCCGCCATCCGGACATCCGGGTCCAGCGGTTCATCCACGGCGACGCGAGTCTGACAGCCGCGCCGCCTGTATCATAAAAGAAGTTTAACCGCAGAGAACGCGGAGAACGCAGAGAAAGGATTGGGGCGAGAAAAAGAGGACTAAACGACATGCTTGCATTTTGAACTCTCTTTCTCTCTGCGTTCTCAGCGATCTCTGCGGTTAAAAGGAAGGGCCGGAGGGAGATGAAATCGTGAACGACAAGAAACACATCGTCGTCGGCCTGTTCGTCCTGGTGGGGGCGATCATCCTCGGAACGATGATCATCTGGTTCGAGGGCGTGGCCATCTTCATCCGCGGCGGGTATGTCGTCAACGTCCACCTCGACAGCGCCGTGGGCATCCGCGCCGGCAAACGCGTCCACCTGGACGGCATCGAGGTCGGCGAGGTCGTCAACGTCACGTCGGCCGAGCCGGAGCGGCGCGGCGTGTGGCTGGAATTGCAAATCAACTCCGCCGCGAAGATCCCGGCCAGCGCCAGGTTCGTGGCCCAGCAGAGCGCCACCGGCGGCGACGCATTCATGGATTTCCGGACGGTCTCGCCGACGAAGGAGTTCCTGCGCCCGACCGAGAAGGCCCGCATCGAGGGCGAGATCATCCCGCCGACCCTTCTGCCGCCCGACCTCGTGGCCAACTTCAACGACCTCATCATGCCGCGGACGCTGGCCGAGTTAAGGCCGGCAAACCCGCCAACCTCTCGTCGGCCCTCGCCCAGGTGCAACTCACGGCGCTGGCCATACAGGACGAGTTCCAGCAGCCCGAAAGCAGTTTCCGCGTTTTCCTGGGCAAGGCGACCACCAGCACCGAGGAACTCACCAAGACCCTGAAGATCATCCAAGACACGCTCACCAAGCCCGACAGCGACCTGAACCAGCTTCTGACGGACTCGCGCAAAATGGTCAAGGGCGTCGACGAAACCCTGGCGACCGTCCGCCTCACCGCCGACACCTACACCAAGGCCGGCGTCTCGCTCATGGATACCAGCGAGGAGGCCAAGAAGGCCCTTACCCAGTTCAACAAGTCCGCCCAGGACATTGACGGCCTCGTCAAGAACCTTAACGCCGCCGTCGAGAACCTCCAGAAGGGCAAGGGCACCCTCGGCCAACTCGCCACCAGCGACGAACTGCATCGCCAACTGGTCAACCTCGTCGAGAACCTCCAGAAAATGACCGACAACACCAACCGCCTCGTCACGCTATGGCGGGAACAAGGCGTCTTTGCCAAGGAAGGAAAATAGCAAGCCCCGGCGGGGCAATGACTAATGTCTAATGACTAATGACTAATTGCTAAGGAATAGCAGGAATCATGGGCATGATACAACTCGGTTTCATCGGCGCCGGCAACATGGCCGAGGCGCTGGCGCGCGGCATACTGGGGGCGAAACTGGCGACGGCAAAGGAGTTGATCGCCGCCGACCCCGACGAGCGGCGGCGGACCCTTTTCGAGCGGGAACTGAAAGTCCCCACCACCACCGACAACCAGAAGGTCGTCGAGCAGGCCCCTGTCATCATCGTTGCCGTCAAGCCGCAGGTCTTCGACAAGGCCGTCGCGCCGCTGGGGAGCCTCTTCGGCCCCAAGAAACTTCTGATCTCCATCTGCGCGGGCCTCTCGACCAAACATATTGAGGAAACCATCGCCGCCGGCACGCGAGTCGTCCGAGCCATGCCCAACACGCCGATGCTGGCGGGGCGCGGCATGTCGGCCGTCTGCGGGGGCGCCAACGCAAACGCCGCCGACGTGGCAAAGGCCCAGCGGTTGCTGGGGGCGGCGGGCCAGGTCATCCGCGTTCCGGAGGACCTGATGGACGCCGTCACGGCCGTCTCGGGATCCGGCCCGGCGTACTTCTTCTACTTCACGGAACTCCTGGCGGCGGCCGGCGTCAAGGCCGGCCTGCCGGAGGAAGATGCGCGGCTGCTGGCCCGCGTGACGTTCGAGGGGGCCGCGAAACTCCTGGCCGAGTCGGCCGAAGGGCCGGAAGAACTCCGCCGCCGCGTCACCAGCCCAGGCGGCACGACCGAGGCGGCGATCAAGACCTTCGACGCCCTGGGCCTCGCGAAGATCATCAACGCCGCCGTCGAGGCCGCACGCGATCGCGGGCGCGAGTTGGGTAGGTGAGCTTCTTGCTTGGCAAACTTCTCTTGCCTGCGTCGCCTGTAAGTAATAGAATCTGCTTTGGGCAAGGCACGGCGGTTTTGCGGTGAGGGCTTTTCTCATGAAGTCCCTTTCTACGGTCTTACCGGATACGGAATGCGACGCATTCACCAGGAACGACGTGTGCATATATTATGGGGACGTCACCGAACTCTATGACGCCTGGGACCGGCCGGTGGCAATCATCTCTGATGGCCCTTACGGGGTGGCGGGTTTTCCCGGCGACCCTCCCCGTCCCGAGGGGCTGCCTGCCTGGTATGAGCCGCATATTCGCGCCTGGTCAAGGCGGGCCACGCCCCTAACTACCTTGTGGTTCTGGAACACGGAGGTTGGCTGGGCCAATGTCCACCCCCTTTTGGTGAAGCTTGGCTGGACATACCGTTGCTGTCACGTCTGGGATAAGGGCATGGCCCATGCGGCGGGCAACAGCAACACAAAGAGCCTTCGCAAACTGCCTGTTGTCACAGAAGTCTGCGTTCAGTATGTCCGGGAAGCCGAGTTCGGCAAGAACGGGCGGCATGTGAGCATGCAGGAATGGCTGCGTACGGAATGGGAGAAGACGGGCCTGCCCTTCTCGGAAACGAACCAAGCCTGCCGCGTCCGTAATGCGGCCACGAGAAAGTATTTCACAAAGTGCCACCTCTGGTACTACCCTCCGATTGAAGCGTTTGAACAACTTGTTGCCTATGCGAACAAGTACGGCAGGCCCGAAGGACGACCCTACTTTTCCTTCGACGGCAAGAAGGTCCTCACGGCGAGGCAGTGGGCCAAGATGCGCGCCAAGTTCTATTGCGAGCCGGGCGTCACCAACGTGTGGTGCGAACCTGCCGTCAGGGGGGAAGAACGCCTGAAGAATGGCCTGAAGTGCATCCATACGAACCAGAAGCCGCTGCGGCTCATAGAACTAACGATTCGCCTCTCCTCGGACCCTGGCGATCTCGTGTGGGAGCCATTCGGGGGGCTGTGTTCCGCCGCAATTGCGGCTCACAGGTCAAAACGACGTTGCGTAAGCGCGGAGATTATCAAGGAGTTTTACGAAATCGCGGTCAAGCGGTTGGAGACATACGATGCCGTCTAAGCCATCGCCGCCTGTAGAAGTTCAGCCTGATCCCAAGTGGCCGCATTATAAACTTTACACCCGCGTTCGCGACGCTGTTACGGCTCTCCCGCTGCACTTCAAGACCGAGACCGTTATAGCGGGGATAATGGCTACAGACCTCTTCACGCTGGCTGCCGCTCTGGGCGCCACAATCGAGCAACAGGTGGTTGATACCCTGAATGACATGCGGGAAGTGTGGGATCCCGAACACAAGTACGAACTGTACCACTTCTACCGGCAGTCTCAAACCTTTCCCGACGTGCTGCTAAGGAAGAGCGCAAATGCGGCCGACATAATCATGGGCCTTGAACTGAAAGGCTGGTATTTGCTGGCCAAAGAGAGCGAGCCGAGTTTCCGATTTCTGGTTACGCCGAAGGCGTGCAATCCTCAAGACCTCATTGTTGTGGTTCCTTGGGCGCTCTCCAACGTCATTTCGGGCACGCCCAGGGTTTTTGACCCCTACATGGTGTCTGCGCAGTTTGCAGCCAATTACCGCAACTATCATTGGCAACATCTTCGGGAGGCGAAGTCTGACCCTGCCATAACGTCCCCAGCCAAGGTCGTCCCTTACCCCCAGAAGTCCGACGCGATAAGCGACAAGCCCAAGTCCGATGACGGAAAGAACTTCGGTCGGTTCTCCCGAACAGGACTGATGGATGACTACCTGAAAGAGGTTGCCCTCCAACGCATTTGCGGCATTGAGGCAACCCATTGGAGAACGTTTTTCAAGGCTTTCCAAGAACAGGCAACCCCGCAAAGCGTCCAGAAGGCAATTGAGAGATTCGTCGCCGACCTCAAGAAAGACTCCCGAGCCGCCGACCCAACGGTACTGGCCAGTGTACAGAAGATCATGGATGAACTGAAGAATCTTGTATCGGGCTGATCCCGGGACCAGTTTTCTAGTGAGGTTCTAGCCATGACTCAAGCGACCCCGCCCATGTTGCCTGCCTGCCCGCCGCGCACATACGAAATCTTAAAACACTCCAAATAAGCCCGGTTGAATCAGTTCATTTTCTTCAGCGCTTCCGCCAGGACGAACGGGTCGGCCGAGACCACGGCCGAGGCGTAAAACTCCATCCCCCCCACGTCCACGGTCTTGGCGTTAAGGTCCCCGCGGTCCACGAAGTGCGCAAGCACGGGGAATCCCGCCCACGCCGGGTCGGCCGGGCCGATGGGTGGCATGTACATCGCCATGTTATAACTCTTCACGTCCTGCCTCGCGTAGACCTTCAGGGCCCGCCACAGGGCGGCCGGCAGGTCGGGGTTCTCGTAGCGGTCGGCCACAAGGATGATCTCGCGTTCCTTGGCGGGCGTAAGGTGCGCCAGCGCCGTGACGCTCCCCCACTTGGCCGCAAGGCCAAGCGACTCGTGGACGGCCACCAGGTCGGCGAAGTAGTCCGAGCCGTGTTCTTTCTTGTACGCCGCGGCGTCGCGCCTCAGGCGCTCGTCCTTGCCGTAATGGAACTTGCGGGCCACGGTCATCTGGGCGTGGCCGTGGATGATGCTGGCGGCGGCCTTCCAGAGGCAGTTCCACATAAGGAAGAAGAACCGGGCCTCCGGATCCTCGGCGTGGCACTTCTCGGCCCACGCGCGGGCGGTAGCCAGGAGGTCGGCCAGTTCCGCGGGGTTGAATTCATCGTGGCGGAACCGCAGCGGATTATGGTCGTCGAAAATGACGAGGCCGTGGTACCCGTCGTACGCGGCCACGTTGGCGCAGGTTTTCTTTTCGCCGATGCGGCCGAAGGTGTTCGCCGGCGTCAACTCCAGGGGTTTGCAGAACGAGCATTTCGCGCGGGCGGCCTCGATCTCGGCCTCCAGGTCGGTGGCGGCCTTGGCCTCGATCGGCCGCTGCGAGCGGATGGCGTTAAAGAGCGTCGCCTGCCCCGTCACGCGGTTCATCACGTGCATGATCGGCTGATGGCGGATCGCCTCCAGCACGCCTTCCTTGGTGGGGGCGAGGTACTTGAAGGCCCCGGCGATCCAGCCTTCCATGGCAGGCGGCGGCAGGACCTTCGCCTCGCTGCCCACGTACTGGAACAGGCGGTCGAAGCGGCACCGGGCCTCCGGTGCAAGGCCCGAAACGACCTTGTCGAACGAGGAAATCGTGGCAGGCATAGGGGAACCCTTTCCTTGGCTCCTACAATACGGGCATGCAACAAAGGCGTCCTGCAAATGTCCGTGTCAATCGCCCCCCTGCGGACGTGGCGCGGCTGGCTTGCCCAGCCGTGGGGAACGTCGCAGACCCTCCGCCACGGCTGGGCAAGCCAGCCGTGCCACAACCGCGATGGCGCACGTTGCGATTACTTCAGGTCCGCCAGGGCCGGCATCAGGTAGTCGCGGCTGACGACTTCCCACGACATCTGCTTGGCCAGTTCATAGCCGTCGCTGATGAGTTTCTCGTGCGACTTGCGGTCCATCGGCAGGCGTTTGATGATCTCGTCGGCAACCTTGTCGGCCACCTCTTCTTCGAGGCGGTCGCGCTCGCGCGATCCGATCGACAGCACGTTATCCAGCGTGTCGTTGCCCTTGGGCATGTGCGTGTAGTCGGCCACCAGGACGTTCGGGACCGGCTTGCCGCCCGTCACCTTCTCCACGAATCCCGCGCAGCCGCAGATGTTGGTGATGACGCACAGTGCCCCGAACGAGAGCGGCTCCAATTGCGCGATGCCGAACGGCTCGTAAATCGACTGGCCGAACTCGATGTCGGTGCCCTTGCGAACGTCCAGGAAGTCCATCTCCGGGGGCATCGCCATGCCGCACATCGCGCGGCTCCAGCCGAACTGGTTCACCAGGATCACCTTGATCTGCCGCGCACAGGCGTTGAACTTCTGCATGTGGACGTAGAAATCGGCCTCGCCGCCCGAGAGGTCGGGGTACCCTTCGCGGTGACCGACCGGCCATGAGTAACGGCCCTCCATGTCAAGGATCTCGTGGCCCTTGCGCGGCGCCCCGAGTTCGCTGGAGAGGATGTAGAAGACGCCGGTCTTGCCGATCTCGCGGAACTTCTGCTCCAGGTGCCAGAGGACCTTCAGGTCGCGCCACATGCCCTTGGAGAGGGCCATGCGCGTGACGTGCGAAAAGACGAAGTCGGGTTTCAGTTGCAGGAGGGTCTGCGTGTACTGCTGGATGCGGCCCTTCGACTGCATCACGTCCTCGTAAGAGACCTGGTAGGCGGGGACGCCGTTATATGCCAGTCGCAGGTTCTTCCTGGCGAAGTCGGCCCCGAGGAACTTCATCTCCGACAGGACCTCGTCGCCGACGCACAGGACGACGTCGCAGAAGCGTGCGGCCGAAACGAGGGCGTGCTTGAAGAACGGCGCCTGGAGGCCGAAGACGTCCTCGACGAACTTGCCCTTGGCCATCGCCTGCTCAAGCACGTTGTAGAACATCGTGTCGTGGCCGGGATGGCCCTCGACGATGCGGCGCATCGTCGCCACCTCGTGCGCGTAAAAGCCCGTTCGCCACTGGCGGTTGTCCTGGGCGATGGCCGCCAGCGCCGTCGGCATGCCCATGAACTCGTGCGCGAGGATGACGGCGGGTCCCTTCGCCGCGGCCCCTAGCGCCTGGAGCGCCGCAAGGGCCGGCCCGGCGATCCGCACGTACTGCTCGTATTCCCAGGTGTGATAGAGGTCGCTGCGGATGCCGAACCGCTCGTAGAGCATCCGCTTGACCTCGCCCAGGCTGTCGAGGTTCGGGTGCGACACGTCGAACAGGATCACTTCCGGGTTCGACCCGATGCCGGTCGTCTTGTCCTTGAAGGCGCGGCGGCCGTAAATGATGCCGACGCCGAAGCGTTCCTGGATGGGCCGCAACTTCGCGCCCCAGCCGCCCTTGTCGGTCCCTGTGAGGCTCGAATAGAGGACCTCGCCGGCCTTCGCCAGGAGTTCCTGCGTGCCGGGGTCGCCTGGCCCGACCAGGATCGATCGTTCCACGGCGTCGTTATACGCCTTCGCCGTGAAGAACCCCTGGAGGACCGCCCCGATACCTCCGACCTTCTGAACGGCTTCGTGTGTGACGTGAACGAGGGTGTGCATTATGAAATCCTTAGACTATGACCCCGACGATCCGCGTGTCGCGCGGCCCCCTTGGCCGCGCGTCCCCACCGACAGCCCTTATTCTATCGGAATTCGGCGGGCAGGACTTGCCCATTTCAGAATCATCTTTCAGGCCGCGCGGAACATCTCCCACGCCGTCCACAGGATGAAGCCGGTGAAAATCAGCCGCAGCCACACCCGCGGGGCGCGGTGCGTCAGGTGCGATCCGACCAGCGCCCCCGCCACCGCCGGCACGCCCAGGAGGCCGATATACGCCCACGGCCGCGCCAGGTCGACGCCGTGAGCGCCCAGGGAGACGTGCTTCAGGATAGCCGCCAGCAGGCACGAAAAGACCACCGTGACGGCGGAGTTCGCGATGGCCGCCCGCAGACGCATCTTCAGCAGAATCTGCTGGGCCGGCACGGCGATCGCCCCGCCGCCGATCCCCAGGAGGCCCGCGAAGAACCCTGTCACGAGGCCCACCCCGCCGATGGCGTACGCCTTTGGCGGCGGGCCGACGATGTCGCCCGGCGCCATGTCCACCGGAGAGAGCGGCCGAAGGAGCCGGTATGCGTTCAACCCCGCCACGTACAGCATCGTGACGCCGAACAGCCGCCACAGCCAGACCTGAAGGTCGCCCTTGAAGAGGTTCCCGACCTCGACGCCCACCAGGCTCGCCGCCAGGCTGCACGGGATCAGGACCTTGATGATGCTCCACATGACGCGCCCGGCCCGCGCGTGGCCCCAGGTGGCACTGGCGCCGACGAGGACGTTCAGGACAAGCGTGACGGCTATGGCCGTGTGCGGATCGATCGCGGTCTCGGGGTTGGCGTCGCAGATCAACTTCATCAGCGGCATGAAGACCACCGTGCCGCCGATGCCCAGGAACCCGCCGAGCAAGCCGCCCGCCAGGCCCGATACGGCCAGCGCGGCCATCTGCCACCACTCAAGCATCTCCGCCCTCGCCGTCGTGACAGACGTACCGCCCCGCCCCGGCCTCCAGAAGCGCCTCGGCAAGCGCCATGCCGAGGCGTGCGGCCTCGGCGGCCTTGCCGGCAAGGCTGCGGCGGATGGCCTCGTGGCCGTCGGGCGCCGCCAGATACGCGTCGAGTGTGAGCGTGCCGGCGGCATCGACGCGGCCCAGGACGCCGAGCGGCGTGCGGCAACCTGCGCCGAGGCGCGCCAGGAGCGCCCGCTCGGCCGTCACGGCCTGCCGCGACGGCGCGTGATCCAGCACCGCAATCGTCCGCCGCACGCGATCGTCGGAGTCGCGGAACTCCAAGCCCAGCGCCCCCTGCCCGGCCGGCGGCGTGAGGACGTCGGGCTCGATGACGACCATGCGCTTATCCAGGAGGCCCATGCGCGCCAGGCCCGCCCGCGCAAGGACGGTCGCATCGCACACGCCGGCCTCGAGTTTCGTCAGGCGCGTCTCCACGTTGCCGCGAAGGTCGATGAACTCTAGGTCCGGCCGGGCCGCCAGCAGCATCGCCCGGCGCCGCGGGCTCGACGAGCCGACCGTCGCGCCCCGGGGCAGGTCCTCCAGCCTGAGGCCCTGCCGCGTGACGAGGCACTCGCGCGGGTCCTCGCGCTGCGGCACGGCGGCGCCGACTTCCAGCCCCGCCGGGACGACGGTGGGCACGTCTTTCAGGGAATGCACCGCCAGGTCCACGCGGTCCTCAAGCAGCGCCGTCTCGAGTTCCTTGACGAAGAACCCGATGCCAGGCAGATGGGCCAGCGGCGTCGCGCGGTCGCGGTCGCCGGCGGTGCGGAAGGTCTCGATGCAGACCTCAAGCCCCGGATGCGCGTCGCCCAGACGCCCCGCGATCCAGTTCGACTGGACCAGCGCCAGCCGGCTGCCGCGCGTCCCTATGCGAATGAGGTTTTCCATGGCCGTCACACGATAGTCAAAGTCCCGGCGCCGTGCAAGCATGCCGTCCGAAATCCCGTCGCATATTAGTATCGCGGCCGCGTTACCGGGTGGCATGGCCACGCTGTTGCGTGGCCATGTGCCTCGAACGGCGCCTGGCCCGTCACTGCGACATGGTCACGCAACAGCGCGACCATGCCACCCTCAGAAATCCCGGTCGTGTATTATAAGGTTTCGGTTGACCTGGGCGGCGGAGAATGGCAGACTCTAGGATACGAACCCGCATCCATCGAAAGGAGACGCTATGACGCCGGAACAAGTCCTGGAGGTCATGAAAGATATCGACCGCGTCGGCATGCTGGTAACGGCCGTGCTGGTCCTCCAGGTCGTCATCGGGCTCGCCCTGATGATGGCCCATCGCAAGATCGCCAAGAACGAAGTCGAACTGGCCGACCTCATCCGCCAGGCCGTCGACAAGATCGAAAGCGATCTGCCGAAGAAATAGGCGCCCCGAAACGTGCGCGGTGGGTCTCCCGACCCGCCGCGATAAAGTGCGATGCAGCGCCTGTGCCCTGAGGCGCGCGGCGGGTCAGGAGACCCGCCGCGCAATGCTGCGTGATTCCATGCTCGACCTGGCGATGGTCCGAACCGAGCCCGAGCGCGTCATCGCGGCTCTGGCCCGCCGCGGCCTCGGCCCCGAGGCCGTCCGCGAGGTCGTCCAACTCGACGCCGAGTGGGCCGACCGCGAAATCGTGCGCGAAACCCTCCGCCAGCGGCGCAGGCGCATCAGCGAAGAGGTCGCCCGCGCCAAAGCCGCGGGTGCCGCCGCGGCGGACCTCGAAACCCTCGGCCGGCAGGTGGGCGACGAACTCGCCGCCATCGAGGCCGAGATGGCGGACCTCGATGCCCGCCGCCTGGCCGCCCTCGCGCCCCTGCCGAACCTTCCCGCCACCGACACGCCCGATGCGTTGGCCGAAGTTCAAGCCGGCGATGCACCGCAGTGGCCGAACCCTTTCGCCCCCCTTCACCACGCCGACCTTCTGGAGATGCTCGGCCTGGCCACCACGGCCGCGACGGCGGGGCACGGGTTTCTCGTCTGGCGCGGCCAGGGGGCGCGGCTGGTCCGGGCGCTGACGAACTTCATACTCGACGTGCACACCCGCGAGTTCGGCTACGAAGAAGTGCGTGTCCCCGCGCCGGCGACCCGCTCCGCCCTCGGCGGCTCGGCCCACCTGCCGGCGCTCGAAGATAAGATGTACAGAGTCGCCACCGAGCACATCGGGCCAGCCGCTGCCGAGCCCGCGGCGGGAGCCGCGGGGTACTCCCAAACGGCGCAAGACCTGTTTCTCGCTCCCCGTGCCGAGCCGCACTTGGCGGGCCTTTTCACCGGCGAAATCCTTGAGGCGTCGCGGCTTCCGCTGCGACTAGCATCGGCCGGGCCGGCCTTTCGCCGCGAGGCGGGCGGCGGGGGCGCCGCCGGGCGGGGCCTCGCGCGACTGCACCAGTTCGATACGGTCGAACTTTACGTCTTTGCCGCACACGAGCAGGCCGAGGACGAACTCGCCCGCGCCGTGCGGGCCGCCGAAACGATCCTCGCGCGGCTGGAAGTGCCCCATCGCCGGCGTCTGCGCCCCGACCTCAGCCTCGCCGCCACCAAGACGGTCGACCTGGAGGTCTGGGCGCCGGGCATGCCCGCCGCAGGTGAAAAGGGGTCTGACCCCCTATCCGTTCAGGGGTCTGACCCCTTTTCGCCTGAGCGCCGCTCAAACGAGCGAAGGGGTCAGGAGCCTGACGGATTAGGGCTCCAGACCCCTTCGTCGTCGCGCGGCCGGTGGCTTCCGGTCGCCGCCATCTCAACGTTCACCGACTACCAGGCCCGCCGCACCACCACGCGCTACCGCGACGCCGGCGGCCGCGTGCGGCTGGTCCACACACTCGGCGGCGCGGCCGTGGCCCTGCCGCACCTCGTGGCGGCTATTCTGGAGAACGGCCAGGAGGCCGACGGCACCGTGCGCCTGCCGGCGGCGCTGGCGCCGTACCTGGGGGACGCCGCGCTCTTGCACCTGAAGCATGGCGTTACTTGATTATGAGGGTGTTGATGAAGAGCCAGGTGCCGGCCTCGTTGTAGAACTTGAGGCGAAAGATACGTCGCGGCGGAAACTCGACCGTGAATTCACCCCACGTGTTGCCCCCGCCGTAGGGCCCGCCCTTGGCCACGGTCTTGCCGTCGGGATCCTGGACCTCGATCGTCATTTTGAACATGGCGGCGCCTTTGAAGTAGACCTGGCTCACGGTCTTCGGCGATCGCACATCATAAACCACGTTCTTCCCCGTTTTCTGGTCAAAATAAACCGGCTTGCCGTCGAAGGGGCCGAGCGGGTCAATGGTTTCCTGGATGGGGAAGCCACCCTCTTTGTGCTTAACCGCAAACGGTTTCATGCTGAGTTCCGGCACCAGCGCGATCCGCAGCCGGAGCGGCGCCTTCACGTCGGCCGACCCGACTCGTTTCATCTCCTCCTCGACATTCTTCAGGATCATTGCAGCCTTGGTGCGGCTGATGTCGGCCGCCTCGTGCAGGCGCAGGAATCGCTGGTAGTAGCCCTGGGCTCGGGCCAGCATGGCGATCTTGGCGGCAGGCGGGGCGCTGTCGGCCAGGGTCCTGTACCAATCGCCCAGTTCCATGCACGCCATCTCCGGCGCCGAGTCAATCGGCTTGGCGGCCGCCGGAACATACTTGCGGAGAGCCTCGTCCGACACACCCTCAACGTATATGGCGGCCTCGGCGGGGTTGTCCATGTCCACGAGGCACAGGCGTACGAGTTTTTCGCGGACCGCGGCATTCCGGGGGCCAGATTCGAGTTGCTTCTTCAGGCCGTCGGCCTCGCGGACAATCTTCGTGAGTTGCCCCAGGGACGCCATCCGGGCATCGATAACGCCCTTGGCCTCGCTGTTGACAAGCCGGGCCACGCTCTGAGCCCGGCGACAGAGCGCAAGCGCATCCGCCGGCGCGGAGGCCGCACGCATTTCAACAGCGGTCATCAGGACATCGATCAGGGCCTCGCCGGCCTTCACCCGCGCATTGCCCCTTCCGAGGTCAAACTGCTTCTGGCGGACCTCCAGGATGCGGTCGTAACACGCGTCGGCCTTGTCGGGAAACTTGCTCGACTCCAACTCCATCGCATCCACGGCCGTCTTGAAGCCGTCGGGGCTGACGGTCGCCAATTCGTACGCCTTCTCGCACAGGACCGCGACGAATTCCGGCGCCGTAGAGACTTCGCCGGCCGCCTTGAGGAGGCGTGCGGCCAGTTCCACGTCATCGCGGGTGTCGCTGGTGGCCTTGGCGCGCTTGATGTCCGCGCCATAGACCTCGCCGAACACCTTCTCGGCCTCGGCCATTTTCTCGGAGGCTTTTCCGGCCTCCTCGGCGCACAGACCTTTTGGCGCGAAGGCGGCCATGACGAGAACCAACGCGAGGAACCACTTCCTGCCGGCCATGTCGCACACCCCGTGATCGGAGCCCATTGTGCAGTCCGGATGTAAAGGCCAAGGACACACAAGTTATTATGCCGGGCACAGGCAATTCCGCAAGACACTTTTCACGGGCCCCTGCTAGTGTAGTGTTTCACTCAGATGATATCTTATCCAGGGCGACCGGGTGCCACGGCTGCGCTGTTTGCAGCCGTGCCGCCGTTCGACGCAGAGCACGGCTGCAAACAGCGCGAGGCGTGGCACCCGATACCATGATGTGCGATAATTCTGAAACACTACACTAGCGTGAAGCCACGTTAAGCTTACCCCGGCGCGGGGCGAAGCGTCAGGAGGCTGATCTCCGGCCGACAGGCGAAGCGGACCCTCCGCGTCCATCCGATTCCGCGGGTAACGTAAACACATGTTCGCCCGACCGTATGCAGCCCCTGGTCGCGCGTGCGGTTCTCGACCGGCAGCAGGACCGGCCCGATGAACGGGATGCACACCTGCCCGCCGTGGGTGTGCCCTGCCAAGATCGGCCCGCAGCCGGCCGCAGCGAGTTCGTCCGCGGCGTCCGGGTTGTGGCAGAGCACCAGGTTGGCCGCGCCGGCAGGCACGTCGCGCATCGCAAGGCGGGGCAGGCAGCGGGACGTCCAGAAGTCCTCGACGCCGGCAACCCAGAGGGCCTGGCCCGAGCGGGTGAGTTGCACCGCCTCGTTCCGCAGGACCCGCACACCGTTCTTCGTCAGGTTCTCCGCAACGCCGAGGTCCGGCACAACCCTGCCGTAAACCGGGCGAGTCAGGCCATAGTCGTGGTTTCCGAGGCACGCGAAGACGCCGTGCGGCGGACGGAGGCCGGCAAAAAGGCCCGCTACACGCTCGGCGTTGGCGGGAATGTTGGAGAGGATGAGGTCACCGGCAACGGCCACGAGGTCCGGCTCAAGCGCCTTGACCTGCTCGATCGCGCGGGCCAGGTAGTCCAGCGGCACCCAGGCACAGTGGTGCAGGTCGGCGATGAGGGCGACGCGCGCCCCGTCCCATGCGGCCGGCAGGTGCGGCACCGGAAGGTCGTGACGGGTGACCTCGATCCACTCCGGTTCGATCCAGCGCGCGTAGGCGGCCCCCGCGCCGGCGACTGCCAGCACGGCGCCGTACTTCAGAATCGCTCGCCGCGTCAGGCGCCTGCGCGGCGGCGACGCGGGGCCTTGGACCTCCGTAGGCTTGGGACTTTCGTTCGGCGTCATGCGGGAATTATAGCGACCCGGCGGCCCGGCGGTAGTGCGACCAGCGGTAACCCCTCAATCTGGCGCTCTAGTGTAGTGCTTCACTCAGATGATATCTTATCCAGGGCGACCGGGTGCCACGGCTGCGCTGTTTGCAGCCGTGCCGCCGTTCGACGCAGAGCACGGCTGCAAACAGCGCAGCCGTGGCACCCGATACCATGATGTGCGATAATTCTGAAACACTACACTAGTATTGTGGGATGTGGCACGGGTGGGAAGCGCCGCGCGCCATCCGCCACGGCTGGACAAGCCAGCCGTGCCACATTGCGTAATCTGGAGCGCCCGCAACTGCACCTTACAGCAGCCGGAAGAAAGTCATTGACGCCCGCGCGGGGGGGCGATACTATCTTCAACTGTACGCGGAAGGCCCGCGACCGATAAGGAGCATCGCGCATGGAATCGCCGTGGCGTGGCAGCGAAAACGCCCGCGCGAATTCTATGCGCGCGGCTATTGCCTGAAAGGAGCGCGACCCAGGGCAACCGGTTCTGACCATGTTCTCCGAGGCCCTGGCACGCCCGCCTTCGACGCGCCGCCAGGGCATCACTATTTCAGGGGTTCACTCGCATGGCCAGCACATACAAGGATACGCTAAACCTTCCGGAGACGAAGTTCCCCATGAAGGCGGACCTGGTGCGCCGCGAGCCCGACATCCGCAAACGCTGGGCCGAGATGAACCTCTACTACATGCTCCGCACCCTGCCGCACCCCAAGGGCCGGTACGTCCTGCACGACGGGCCGCCTTACGCCAACGGCGACATCCACATCGGCACGGGCGTCAACAAGGTCCTGAAAGACCTAGTCATCAAGTACAAGACGATGCAGGGCTACGATTCGCCTTACATCCCCGGCTGGGACTGTCACGGCCAGCCCATCGAGCACAAGGTGCGCCAGGAACTTGGTCCGAAGGCGGCCCAGTTGAGTAAGACGGAGATCCGCAAACTCTGCGAAGAATACGCCGCCAAGTACGCCAAGCAGCAGAGCGAGCAGTTCCAACTCCTGGGCGTCCTGGGCCGCTGGGAAAAGCCGTACCTGACCATGACGCCCGACTACGAGCAAGGCGAGATGGAGGTCCTGGCGAAACTGGCCGACGAGGGCCTCATCCATCGGGAACTCCGGGCCATCCACTGGTGCATGCACTGCGGCACGGCCCTGGCCGAGGCCGAGATCGAGTACCAGGATGATGAGGGGCCGAGCATCTACGTGCTCTTTGAACTCTTCCCTCCCAACCACAAGGCGCATGGCCACGCAGGAGTGCCGCCCAAAGCGCTCGAAGTATTGGCAAGAGCCCACGAGCACGGATTGCCTGTCTACCTCATGGTTTGGACGACAACCCCATGGACTCTGCCAGCGAACTTGGCTGTAGCGGTTCACTCAAACTTCAAATACACGGCCGTCAAGTTTCGTGACAGTCGCGGAGATGAGCGAGTTGCTTTCGTGGCCGAGGATCTTGCAGAGCGCGTTGCCAAGGAAGCAGGTATCATTCTGCTTGAGCAGTGGGGCACCTATGACGGCGTTGGCCTTCTCAACCTTGCTTATAAGCATCCATTCATGCCAATGCCATCTGGGGGTGCCCAGCCATCGGGTTCTGGCTTGCTAGAAGGGCTTGTGGCTCGCCACGTTCACCTCGCCCCAAACATGGTGACACTTGAGGAAGGCACAGGCCTCGTGCACGTCGCTCCCGGCCACGGACGCGAGGACAACCTCTTGGGCATGGCCCTTAATCTTCCAATTTACAGCCCCGTCGATGCCCACGGACGCATGGACAAGACCGTGCCCGACTGGGTCCTCGGCCAGACCGTGTGGCAGGCCAACCCGATCATCACGCAGCACCTGAAGGAATCCGGCCACCTCGTGGCCGAGGGCCGCATGGCCCACCGCTACCCGCACTGCTGGCGCTGCCGCAAGCCGGTCATCTTCCGGGCCACGGAGCAGTGGTTTGTTGAACTGGACCGCGGCGAGACGGGCAAGAGCCTCCGCGAGCGGGCCCTGGATGCCGTTGGCGGCGTGCAGTGGGTCCCCGCCTCGAGCGAGGCCCGCATCCGCGCGATGATCCAGACGCGGCCGGACTGGTGCATCAGCCGCCAGAAAGTCTGGGATGTGCCCATCCCCGCCCTCTACTGCGAGGGTTGCGGCGAGGCCCTGATGACCGGCGACATGATGCGCGCGGCGGGCAAGTTCTACGGCAAGCACGGCTCGGGCGCGTGGTACGAGAACGAGAAACACTCGCTTGCGGACATCTTCGGCGCCGTGCCCGCGTGCCCGAAGTGCGGCGGCGCGAAGTGGCGCAAAGAGACCGACGTCTTCGACGTCTGGCTGGACTCGGGCGCCTCGTGGCGCAGCGTCTGCGAGGCCGAGGGCCTCGGCATGCCGGTGGACCTCTACTTCGAGGGCTCCGACCAGCACCGCGGATGGTTCCAGTCGAGTTTGATCCTGGGCGTGGTGGCGCGCGGCCAGCCGCCCTTCCGCACGTGCATCACGCACGGCTGGGTGATGGACGAGCAGGGCCGCAAGATGTCCAAGAGCCTCGGCAACGTGGTGAGCGTGCTGGACGAGGTCAAGCGCCTCGGGGCCGACGTGCTGCGCCTGTGGGCCTCGAGCGTCGATTACAGCGTCGACATCCGGGCGTCCGACTCGCTCATCTCCAACCTCCAGGAGGGCTACCGCAAGATCCGCAACACCCTGCGATACCTGCTGGGGAACCTCGGCGACTATGACGCCGGGAAACACGCCGTCCGGCGCGAGGAGATGGAGGAGATCGACCGCTGGCTGCTGGCGCGCCTCGCGCGGCTGGTGGCAGACGTGACGGCGCAGATGGATGCGTTCCAGTTCCATCGCGTCTATCAACTGGTCCACGTCTTCTGCGTGAACGACTTAAGCGCGTTCTACCTGGACGTGCAGAAGGACGTGATGTACTGCGATGCGGCCGATTCGCCCCGCCGCCGCAGCGGCCAGACCGCGATGGCCCAGACGGCCGACGTGCTGGTGCGGCTGCTCGCGCCGATCCTCGTCCACACCGCCGAGGAGGCGTGGGGCTACCTGCCCGCGCCCGCGCAAGGCGAGCGGGCGCTGAGCGTCCACATGGCCGAGTGGCCGCAGGTCGACGCGGCGGTGCTCGACGAAAAACTGCTGGCGAAGTGGGAGTGGCTGGAAGAGGTCCGCCGCGACGCATACGCGATCCTGGAGATCTTCAGGCAGCGCGGCAAGATCGACAAGTACACCGAGGCCCGCGTGGCGATGGCCGTGGCCGACGCCGCGGAACTGGCGAAGATGAATGAGGTCGGGGCCGCCAAACTCGCGGACCTCATGATGGTAAGCGAACTGGTGCTCGTGACGCCGGAGGAAGCCAAGGCCCTGGCGGGCGAAACCGTCAGCGCCGAGGAGACGCAGGTCAAGCGGTTCGCCTCCGCGACGCGCCTCGAGCAAACCTACAAGCGGTGCGAGCGGTGCTGGACCTTCAGGCCCACGGTGGGCCAGGGCCCGCCGGCCGACGTGTGCGACCGTTGCGCGAAGGTCGTCGCCGGCCGTAAGTAGGTGGGTGGCATGATCACGCTGTGTACGTGCTTAGCGTGCCAGGCAAGACTTGTCATTCTGAGCGAGCGATAGCGAGCGAAGAATCTCGACCGCCCGAACGGCGAGATTCTTCGGCCCCGTAAACAGGGCCTCAGAATGACATCGCTAAACAGAAAGGTAAAAGGTCAATGGCATCAACGCAGGAAGTCATCGAACTGTACAACAAGTACGTCATCGCCAACTACAAGCGGCTGCCGCTGGTGGCCGTCAAGGGCGACGGGGCGCTGCTCTGGGACGCCGACGGCAAGCGTTACATCGACCTCTTCGCGGGCTGGGCCGTGACGGGCGTGGGGCACTGCCATCCGCGGCTGGTCGAGGCCATCGCCAGGCAGGCCGCCACGCTCATCTACATGCCTAACACCTGGCACAGCGAGCCGCAGGCCCGGCTGGCGGAGTGGATCGCCACGACCGGCTTCGGCGGCAAGACCTTCTTCTGCAACTCCGGGGCCGAGGCCAACGAGGCCGCCATCAAACTCGCCCGCATCCACGCCTCCACCAAAGGCAAGGGCCGTTACAAGTTCATCACCTTCGAGAACAGTTTCCACGGCCGCACGTTTGCCGCCATCACCGCGACCGCCCAGCCGAAGTACCAGGAAGGCTTCCGGCCGCTGGTGCCGGGCTTCATGTACGCGCCGCTGAACGACATGGCCGAGGTCGAGCGCCTCGTCGACGAGGAAACCTGCGCCATCCTGGTCGAGCCCATCCAGGGCGAGGGCGGC
>JAPLMO010000422.1 GCA_026386995.1 Planctomycetota bacterium
ACGTACAGCGTTTCCTCGGCCGGGACGGGCACGGGCGTCCCCTTCTGTACTGAGTCAACAAAGGCCGTGATGGCGGCGGCGTGCGACTTGGGCTCCTCGTAATTCTGGAGTTCGCTCAGCCGGACGATGCCGTGCTCCTGCGTCATGACCTTGCCGGCCGTGATGTCCATGCCGCCGCCCGTGCCGCAGACCGTCGATTTCCACGTCTCCTCTTCCATGATGTTAAGGAGGAACGAGGTCTCCAAAAACATCACCGCCCCGTTGGCAAAGCGTATGAAGCCGGCGGCGAAATCCTCCACGTCGAAGACCTGGGGCCGGGCGGTGCGCCAGTCGCCCCAGCCGGGCCGGTTGACGAGGCCCTCGACGTTCGCCAGTTTCGTCGGCGCGACGCCCGAGACCGACACCGGCCGCGGGAACCCCATCATCCAGAGCGTCAGGTCCAGGATGTGGACGCCGATGTCGATGAGCGGCCCGCCGCCGGAAAGGCTTTTCGTCAGGAACGCGCCCCAGCCCGGAGCGCCGCGCCGCCGGAGGGCCGCCACGTGGGCGTAGTAGACCTCGCCCAGGATGCCGGCGTCGGCGTAGCGCTTGAGGGCCTGGTGCTTGCCCTCGAACCGCATGTTCTGGCCGGTCATGAGTTTCTTGCCGGCCTTGTCGCGCGCGGCGATGAGGCGGGCGACGCCGGCGGACGTCGGCGCCAGCGGCTTCTCGCAGTAGACGTGGGAGCCGGCCTTGAAGGCCGCCAGGGCGGCCGGGGCGTGGAACATGTTGGGCGTCGCGATGTCCACGAGGTCCAGTTCGACGCGGCGAAGAAGGTCCCCGAAGTCCTCGAACACGTGCGGGACCTGGTACTGCTTGGCAAGGGAATCGGCCGAGGCGCGGTTAACGTCGCACGCGGCCGACAGTTCCACACGTCCGGCGTCGCGCAGCGCGGCCCAACCCGGCATGTGGGCCTGGCGCATGATGCTTCCGGTACCGATCAGTCCGACACGAAGCGGCTTCAAGACTCGTCCTTTCCCATTGCTGCCCCCCGAAGTACAGCACCTCCCAAACCGCGTGTGGCACGGCTGGCTTGTCCAGCCGTGGAGAACGTCATCGGCCCTTCGCCACGGCTGGACAAGCCAGCCGTGCCACATTGACAACGCGGCGTTTCATGCGCGGCACTATTTCGACAGGTCCAGTGCCCCGACCAGTTCGCGCGGGCTGCCGCAACCCAGGCGGCCCAGTGCGTCACGAAGCCCCTCGACAAGTTTCGGCCCCGTCTCGGGGTCGACGAAGTTGGCGGTGCCGACGGCAACGGCCGTTGCGCCGGCTCGCAAGAACTCGATCACATCCTCGATGAACTGCACGCCGCCCAGGCCCAGGATCGGCACGTTGCGAGGCCCGGCCACCTGCTCCCAGACGCGGCGGACCATGTACAGGGCGACGGGCTTGATGGCCGGCCCCGACAGGCCGCCCGTCACGTTAGTCAGTTGCGGCCTGCCGCGCCACGGATCGATCGCCAGGCCCCTCAGGGTATTGATAAGGCTCAGCGCATCGGCCCCGGCGTCGACGGCCGCGCTGGCCGTCACGGCGATGTCGGTCACGTTCGGGCTGAGTTTGACGATAAGCGTGGCCCGCGACACCTTCTGCCGCACGGCCTACACGAGGCTCGCGCGGACCTTGGGGTCGACGCCGAACTCTATGCCGCCCTCCTTGACGTTCGGGCACGAGACGTTCAGTTCGATCCCGGCGACGCCGGGGGCGGCGTCCAGCGCGGCGGCCACTTCCAGGTACTCATCCCGCGTCGAGCCAGCCACGTTGACGATGACCGGAACGCGATAGCCCGCCAGGGTGGGGAGTTTCTCGGACAGGAACTTCTCGATGCCGACGTTCGCCAGGCCGATGGCGTTGAGCATGCCGGCCCGCGTCTCGGTGAGGCGCGGCGGGGCGTGGCCCTCGCGCGGCTTAAGGGTGACCGACTTGGTGGTGATCGCCCCGAGGAGCGACGGGTCGAAGAACTGCGCCAATTCCTCGCCGTACCCCGAGCAGCCCGAGGCCGTGGCGATCGGGTTCTTCATGGCGATGCGGCCGAGGGTAACGCTCAAATCGACTTCGGGTCGGATCATATTAACCTCAATCCCAAATCATATCGGCGGCATCGACGACGGGGCCGTCGCGGCACGTCAGGCGGAACGTCCAGCCCTTCTCCGATTTCGGGTCCCGGCGTTTCGTCGCACACGACAGGCACACGCCGATGCCGCAGCCCATGAACCGCTCCAGCGACACCTGGCACGGCAACCCGTAATGGCGGGCGATGTCGCCGAGGGCCTTGAGCATCGGCGTCGGCC
>JAPLMO010000508.1 GCA_026386995.1 Planctomycetota bacterium
GGGCTGCTGCTCGCATTGTGCGCTGGGCGTGGCGGCCCGGACGGGCAAGGACATCGAGGTCCATCAACCGGACCGCCTGACGGGCGAGATGATCGTCGTCAAGACCGCGAGCGGCAGCGTGGCGTCGCTGGAACCCAAGACGGCCGTGGCGTGGTTCGGGCTTCGCAAAGCGCCCGACGGCAAGTTCGTTTCGGCCGGCTGCTTCCACCAGGGCTTTTTCGTCAACGAGGACAACCTGAAGAAGTGGGTCGAACAGAATCCGACCGAGAGCGGCAAGGCGATCACCATCGCCCAGGCCCTGGCCGACAAGATGAAACTTACGCCGCAGCAGATTCAGAAGGCGTGCAAGATCGGCGAGTGTGCGCCGAAGTAGGCTGAGGGTCTCATAATCCCATGGGGAATTGGCCCGCAATGCGGGCAGGAGAACGCTGATGAAACTCGGTCGCATGCTGACGGTTGCGGTTCTGGTTGCCGGGCTGTTTGGGTCGTACCTATTGGCGGAGGAGAAGCCTGTCGCGCCCGCGCCGGGCGACAAGGCGGCCCTCGTCAGCGACACGCACCCGGGCCTTGCGTCCGCCTGCCTCACCTACGCCCGCCTCTCGGACCTGCCGAAAGGAACTCTGCTGAAGGCCGGCGACCTCGTCATCACCGAAAAAGATGTAGCCGACGAAATTGCCAAGGCGCCGCAGGACGTGCAGGCGCAACTCAAGAAGAACGGCTTCTTTATGCTGGAACAGATCGCCGGCCCCAAACTCATCGTCCAGATCGCCAAGGCCGAGGCTGCCAGGACGGGCAAGGAACTCCCGTCGCAGGTGGACCGCATGGTCATGGACTACCACCTGGGCGGCCTGGCCGAAAAGGTCGAGGTGGCCGATGCCGAAGTCGCCGACTTCTACCAGAAGAATAAGGACATGGTGGGCGACGCGACGCTCGACCAGGTGAAAGCGGAGGTCCGTCATTACCTCGTCCGCGAGAAGCAGCAGACTGTGATCGCCAAGTACATCGAGACCCTCGGCCAGCGGACCCCCATCGAGGTCTCGGCCGCATGGGTGAAAGAGCAGGCGGCCCTGGCGAAGAACAACCTCGTGGATAAGGCCCGTGCAAGCGGCCGGCCCTCGCTGGTGGACTTCGGCGCCTCGGGCTGCCGTCCCTGCGACATGATGGCGCCGATCCTGGAGATGCTGAAGAAAAAACACGAAGGCAAGGCCAACGTCCTCTTCGTTCATGTGCGCGAAGAGCAAATCCTGGCGGCCCGGTACGGCGTCCAGTCCATTCCCGTCCAGGTGTTCTTCGACAAGGACGGCAAGGAAGTGTTCCGGCACGTCGGGTTCTTCCCGCAGGATGAACTCGAGAAAAAACTGGCCGAGATGGGGGTGAAATAGCGATGGAACAACTCTTCATTTGGCTCACCCACGCCGTCGAAGGCACGCCTGCGATTGCCCTGGGGGCGGCATTTGCCTGGGGCATCCTGAGCATCCTCCTCAGCCCGTGCCACCTGGCCAGCATTCCGCTGATCGTGGGGTTCATCGACGAGCAAGGCCGCATCTCCACGCGGCGGGCGTTTCTCATCTCCACGCTCTTTGCCGTGGGCATTCTCATCACCATCGGCGCGATCGGCGTCATCACGGCCGCCGCCGGGCGCATGCTGGGCGACGTGGGCCGATACGGCAACTACTTCGTGGCGGCAATCTTTTTCATCGTCGGGCTGCACCTTCTGGGCGTGATTCCCATGCCGTGGTCGGGGCCGGGGCAGGTCGGCATGAAGCGCAAAGGGATGCTGGCGGCGTTCATCCTGGGCCTCGTGTTCGGCATCGCTATCGGGCCGTGTACCTTCGCGTACATGGCGCCGATGCTCGGCGTGACGTTCAAACTGGCCGCCACTAACATCGGCTACGGCATCCTGCTCCTGGCGGTCTACGGCGTCGGCCACTGCTCGGTCATCGTGGTGGCCGGCACGTCCACCGAACTCGTCCAACGCTACCTGAACTGGAACGAGCAGTCCAAGGGCGCCGTGATCCTGAAGAAGGTCTGCGGCGTGCTGGTCCTTCTGGCCGGCGTGTACTTGATCTACATCGCCAAGTGACGGCTTTCGCCCGAAGGCCGCCGTTGATGCCAGTATGAACCCTGTTAGGAGAACAGTGATGGCAGAAGACCTGACAAGACGCGCACTTCTTGGTGTAGCCGGCGCAGCAGCCGTGGCCGGCGCAGCAAGCGAGGTCGCCGCGGCGACCGAAGGCAAGGAGGCCCCCAAGGGCGGGCCGATCAAGATCGTGGGCCTCTCGTGCAGCCCGCGAAAGGGCAAGACCACGGCGGCTGCGCTCCAGGTTTGCCTGGACGCCGCGAAAGCCGTCGGCCCGAACATCGAGGTTGAACTGATCGAACTGGCGGGTCTGAACATCCACGTGTTCGACCCTGCCGCGCCGGGCTCGGGTGACTTCGATCAGGTGGCGGCCAAACTCACCGACCCCAAGGTGGCCGGCATCATCCTCGGCACGCCCGTGTACTTCAGCGGCATGTCCAGCCTGTGCAAGGCGTTCCTCGACCAGTGCATGGCCTGCCGCAAGAACAACTTCGCGCTGGCCAACAAGGTCGCCGGCGTTCTGGCGGTGGGCGGCGTCCGCAACGGCGGCCAGGAACTCACGATCCAGTCGGTCCAGGCCGCGCTCCTCTGCCAGGAGATGATTGTGGTGGGCGACGCCCGGCCGACGGGCCACTCCGGCGCCACCTTGCTGAACACCGGCGACGACATCACCGGCGACGAGGTGGGCCTCGCAACGGCGAAGAACCTCGGCCGCCGGGTCGCGGAAGTCGCCCTGCGCATCGCCGGTACGGCCAAGTAAGGCGCCGCGACCGGGCGCTGCGGCCTTGCGCCAACGGCGGCGTGACACGGAAAGACTTGACGGCGCCGGCGGCGCTCCGTAGAATACTTCGGCGTTTGGCGAAGTATAGGAGCGGCGGCCGTGGGCGGGGGCCGCAACGGCGCCGGGTGCGGCGATTGCCGTCCCTCTCTCTTGGGCAAGCGGACATGAGAATCTTCGACACCAACATCTGGCACCGCATCGTCTACACGCTCGGGGCGCCCAGTTACAACATCCTGACAAGGGGGTTCAGAAGGAGGCGGCTTCGGTCGATCGAACTCGCGGCGATTCGGCCGGGCGAGCGGGTGCTCCTCGTCGTGGCGGGGACGGGATTGGACCTGGACTTCATCCCACGCGAAACGCAGATCACGGCGATTGACATCACCCCCGCCATGCTTCTGCGCCTGCGCCGTCGGGCGCGAAGGTTGGGCCTGGCGGTGGACGCCCGCGTGATGGACGGCCGGGCTATGGCGTTCCCCGACGGGGCCTTCGACGTGGTGGTCCTGCACTTGATCCTTTCGGTGATTCCGGACCCGGTTCGCTGCGCCACGGAAGCGGGGCGGGTGCTGCGAAGGGGCGGCCGGGCGGTCATCCTGGACAAGTTTGTGCCCGACGAAGGCAAGCCCCCGCTGTTCACCCGCATCATGAATCCCGTTGCCGCGTTTTTCGGCACGCGGCTGGACCGCAGGCTCGGACCGCTCCTGACGGCCGCCGGCCTCCGGATTGTGTGTCAGAAAAACGCCATGATGGCGGGGTTCTTCAAGATCACGCTTGCGCAAAAGGATTGAATTTTGACTTGCTCGTGCGCGTGTGGCGACCGTCACTCCAGACGCGGCGAAGTATAGGAGCGAACCATGAAAGAATTCATGTCGGTCGCCAAGGCGCTGGCCGACGAGAGCCGGGTGCGCGTTCTGATGTTCCTGCACGGCGGCGAACTGTGCGTCTGCCAGATCGTCGAGATGCTGGGCCTGGCGCCATCGACGGTCTCCAAGCACATGGCCGTCTTGCACCAGGCGGGCCTGGTGGAATCGCGCAAGGAGGGTCGCTGGATCTATTACCGCCTGCCTGGCATGGACGCGCCGGCCTGCGTCCGAGAGGCGATCCGTTGGGTGCACAAGTGCCTTGAGAAGGACCCGCAGGTTCTGGCCGACGCCAAGCGGCTGGGCAAGGTGTGCAAGATGTCCAAAGAAGACCTTTGCCTCTGCTACAAGGATTGAGCATGAAGAACCGCTTGAAGGTCCTGTTCCTCTGCAACGGCAACTCGTGCCGCAGCCAGATGGTGCACTACCGCCGCGTGCGGGACCAAATCAGGGCGTTCGTGCTGACGCTGCCCGAGTCGCTGCTAAAGAGCAACAAGGAGTGAGCCCGACATGAGCGAAGGCCTTGTCAAAAGGTTGTCTTTCCTGGACCGTTACCTGACGCTCTGGATCTTCCTGGCGATGGGCCTGGGCGTGTTGCTGGGCTATGTCGCCCCGTCCGTCGGCGACTGGATCGGGTCCTTAAGGCCCGAGGGAACGCAAACGAGCATCCCGATCGCCCTGGGCCTCATCCTGATGATGTATCCGCCCCTGGCGAAGGTGCGGTATGAGGAACTGGGCGACGTCTTCCGCAACTGGAAGGTGCTGGGGCTTTCGCTCGTCCAGAACTGGGTCATCGGGCCGATCCTGATGTTCCTGCTGGCGGTGGCGTTCCTGAGCGGGCAACCGGAGTTCATGATCGGCCTGATCATGATCGGACTGGCCCGCTGCATCGCTATGGTCATCGTCTGGAACGACCTGGCCAAGGGCGACACCGAGTACGCCGCAGGGCTGGTGGCTTTCAACTCCATCTTCCAGGTGCTCTTCTACAGCGTGTACGCCTGGCTGTTCATCACCGTGCTGCCGCCGCTGCTGGGTATGAGCGGCGCCGTGGTGAACATCACTATCGGCCAGATCGCCGAGAGCGTGTTCATCTATTTGGGTATCCCGTTCATCGCGGGGATGCTGACGCGGCTGGTCCTCGTGAAGGCCAAGGGCAAGCAGTGGTATCACGGCCGGTTCATCCCCAAGATCTCACCCGTCACGCTCATTGCCCTGCTGTTTACCATCGTGGTGATGTTCTCGATGCAGGGCCAGAAGATCATCGCTAAGCCACTGGACGTGGTACGGATCGCCATCCCGCTGCTGATCTACTTCGTGGTCATGTTCATGGCCAGTTTCTGGATGAGCAGGAAGGTCGGGGCCGATTACGCCAAGTCGGCCACGCTGTCGTTCACGGCGGCGAGCAACAACTTCGAGTTGGCGATTGCGGTGGCGGTGGGGGTGTTCGGCATCAATTCCGGAGTGGCGTTCGCGGCGGTGATCGGTCCACTGGTGGAAGTGCCGGTGCTGATCAGCCTGGTGAATGTGGCATTCCTGTTCCGCAGGAAGCTCTTCGCCGCTCGATCCACGGCGGTCGAGGCAGAAGT
>JAPLMO010000113.1 GCA_026386995.1 Planctomycetota bacterium
AAGATTGGGTATCCTCATAGACACGCTCCTTTTTGCTTTGGGACTCTTTACCAAAGACCCAAATCGGCAAAAAGGGGCTGTTTTTATTATCTCGAATCATTGTACCAGACCAAGGATAGTTAACGGCGTTGCGTGGCACCCGCACAATCAAAGTTGACGGACTACTATAGCAATTCACGCTTGACTGTAGCGAGTGTGTGCGCGGTGGGCAGTCTTGCCCACCGCGCCGCCTCTCGACATTCCGCGCGGCGGGCAGGACTGCCCGCCGCGCGAGGGGCTACAAGCAAGCGTGAACTGCTCTAGGACCTGTTTGGTATAAAAAACGCCCCACGATATTATCGCAGGGCGTTGCAAACGAGTACTACTTTTTGCGACAGCACTACTTTTTGCGACGAAGAAGGAAGATTCCTCCAAAAACCAGAAGGCTGATGGTGGCAGGTTCGGGGGTGAGTTGGATATCATCAACCGCCGCTCCAGCCCAAAGTGTTTGGGAAACATATTCCCAACTGTCGGCCTCCCAATAAACGCCGACCTTTGCCGAGGATTTGTTAAGACTATTAAGGTCTGAACCGAAGTTCGCTGTTGTCAGGGCAATGTCAAAGCCGAACCAGGTCCGACCATCGGATCCCACTGAGGTGGTGTGGGGTTGAGGGGTGTATGTCGGCTCATGGTTTTCAACCAGAAGTGCTTGAGCGGTGTACGTTCCATCGCTCAAAGCAAGAAAGACCTCCTGCCCCCAGCCCCAGCCAGAATGGATAGAACTGGATTGGAAGTCGGTCAGGTAAAGTTGGATTGAAGTAACATTGGTCAAATTGGTCAAGCCAGACCAAATATGGGTATGAGACCAGTCTCTTCCCGGCGCATCCCACGGATACGGAGACCCCCCTGCCTGGTAGTCCCCAACGATGGTGGCCTTGCCCCACAGGGCGCTCGTGCCGCTGTAGTGGTAATCTGTGGTGGTATACAGATCATTGCTGTAACCCCAGTTGGACCCATCGTTCTCGTTGACCTGTGTCCAACCCGTCAATCCAGACTCAAATCCGCCGTTAATTGGAGCACTAAAACAAAAACTTGCACTCGCCATCAAAAAAACAGAAACCATCAGAATTGTCTTCATCGCCATTCTCCAGACTGTTCGTAGCACCATGCCGCACACAACCCCTCTACTGTCTCCCGCGACAGTTGGTTCAGTATAACGTAGAATTAACGGCGGCGACGGAGCGCCACTATCAGGACCATCGCTGTCACGACCGCCGCTCTTGCCACGTCCCTTGTGCTGTGCATCGTCCGCCCCTCGGCGCTCGTTATGAACTATAGCCCGCCTTCTCGCTGCTCCTCTTAACCGGCGCGACTTCCACCGCGGCCGCCGCGTTACGACCGCTTGCGGCGGATGAGGACGCCCACGCCGCCCAGAGCCAGCAAGGCCAGGGTGGCCGGTTCCGGCACCACGCCCTCAATCTGGTCGTCCCTGGCAAAGCCGCCTTCATCCAGTTGGACGAACACGTAGGGGGTGGAAATAAGCGACATCTTCCCCTTGGAAATCGCCACTTCAAGCGCCTGGTACGGAAAGACGCCTACCGATACCTGGTAATCCGCCGGAGCAAGCAGAATGGGCGTATAACTGCCATCGGAAAGGCTCACGCTCACCACGCCGCCGATGTTCATCGTTACATCGAGGTAATAGGCCTCCATGCCATCGGTACCGGTCGTATCGGCGTACAGGATCGTCCTCATGGTGGTTTGGCGCCATCGGTTAGTGTCGCCGCCGTTGGTGTCAAGCGCTGCCGCGTTCACCGTCAGTCCCATGTAGTACCACGAGGTATCCTGGTCGAACTCAAGCGTCTTGATGTCAAGGCCCGAATTGTCCAGGCCGAGTTCGCCGAGGGCGTCGACAAGGCTGACTGAATACTCGCCGGTCAACACCACACCATTGACGATTGGCGAGGCCCACACGGGCGACGTGAGCGCACACAGCACCACCGCCCCAACACACAAAGCGAACTTGCACATGATGGCCCCTTCAGCCTGGTTCTACCCCGGACCCGCGATCCCTTCTCCAAACAACAGGGATAAGCAGGCGCCCTCAACCACCGGCCGGCCTTAGGCTCCACTTGCCGACTCCCATCGGCTTGCAGCGCCCGCGGCCCAGTTGGGGCAAAGTGCTACTACGTGGTGTTCGCTTAGACGCCTCCTGGAAGGCTATCCCCGCAGACAGTCTCCGTGTTCGGCAGTGTACCACATAAAGTAATGATAGTCAAATCCGCCGGGGCGATTCTATAAAAAATTCTCCGGAAACGAGGTTCTTGTCATGGGACCCGCATACCAAGTCCGCAAGAACGGCTCGCGCCGCCGACCCATCTTGCCCATCTTAACCCAACTTTCGCACTTTGAAATTCGGGGAACAATACCGATTTTCTCAGTGTCCTTTCCTTGGTCGGCCGGGGCGGGAAACCTGGGGACGCTACCTAATGGCATTAGGTTAAGGAATTTCGGATGGTTCCCCCGCAATTGGTAACCGACCCCACCGGCCCGGAAGGCAGCGCCAAGGCCATTCTGCGGGTCGGCGCCTTGGCCCATCTAAGGGTTCGAGGGCTTATCCTAATAGGGCTATTTACTTGACGCCACCTCGAAATCCCTTTCTGCCTGAAGCGGCCAAAGTGCAAAGGGTGGTCAAGGCCCAGGGGTGGAAGCAGGCGCCACAACCCGGAAACCGCACACGAGGTCGCAGAGGATGCTGGTGACCAAGCTGCCTTCGAACCGCGCTGCGGAGCGGCAGTAGTGTGAACTGGCGCCCCAGGCGCCGCCGCGCGAAACGCGATAAGTGCCGGACGTCGGCCCCTGAGGGTCCGTCACCGCTTCCTTCGGTAGGTTCTCGGCATACCAGTCGGCGCACATTTCATCCACGTTGCCGTGCATGTCGTAGAGTCCCCAGGCATTGGGCTTCTTCTGGCCCACGGGATGCGTCTTGCGACCGCTGTTGTCGCTATACCAGGCGTAATCGGCAAGATCTTTGTCGGAGTCGCCGAAGGAGAACCGGGTCTTGGTCCCAGCCCGGCAGGCATATTCCCACTCGGCCTCCGTCGGCAGGCGGACCGTCCTGCCGGTCTTCTCAGAAAGTTTCCGGCAGAACAAGGCGGCATCGTCCCAAGAGACATGTTCCACCGAGTATGCCGGACTCGTGAATTTACTGGGGTTAGTGCCCATTATGGCCTCGTATTGCGCCTGCGTCACTTCCGTCACGCCCATATAGAAGGGCTTGGAGATGGTGACATCGTGCCGGCCTCCTTCTTCGCCCATCACAAACTTGCCTGCGGGGATGAGGGCCATCTTCACCGTGACTCCGCCGCCCAGGTCCAGCGTCACTTCGGCAGGCGCTGCGGCTGTTGACGCCGCAGGCGCGGGTGGTGCGGCGGCGGGTGCAGCGGGCGCTTGCGCGGCGGGTGCAAGTGTTGGCGTCCCAGGCGCGGGTGGTGCGGGGGCCGCTGCTGCGGGGGCAGCCGGTTCGTAATGCACGTTCGCCTTGTGAATCCATCCGTGATACGGCGCAACGCCGTACCAGTCGCCCTTGACCTCCGTCACGTCGAAGACGATGCCCTTCTGGGCTGTGGCGATCTCCTCCTTGCCCGACATGATGGGCGCCCGGTCGGCCGTCACGGTCGCCTTACCTATGACGGCGCCCTCAGCCGGGGAGGAAAGAAAAGCGAAAATGCCGAAGAGAACAACCACACACGCGATACGCCTCTCAGAACTCATGCTGTGCCCCCTTCCGTTACGGGGTCGCGTCCCGGAAGTGGGTGGAAATTGGGTTTCGGCGCGACCTGTTACCGAAGCCCAATTCGGCCCGCCGTCCGAGCGGGCCTGACGCCACCTTACGCTGCATCCGTGTACCTGTCAGGAAACCTGGGGACGCTACCTAATGGCATTAGGTTAAGAATTTCGGATGGTTCCCCCGCAATTGGTAACCGACCCCACCGGCCCGGAAGGCAGCGCCAAGGCCATTCTGCGGGTCGGCGCCTTGGCCCATCTAAGGGTTCGAGGGCTTATCCTAATAGGGCTATTTACTTGACGCCACTTCGCCCTCTCCCCTGTGCAGGGGCCTTTCTTGGTCTTCCGACCTTGCGCGGGCGGCCGACCGTTCTCGCCCGCAGCGTCCGGCCCGTGAGTTTCTCGATGCGGGCGATGAACGCCTCGTTGCCGGCCGGGCGGCCGGTGCGGGAACTGGCGCGGATCGTCTTGACCAGGGCGGCATCCTCGCCCGCGCGAAGCCACTTCGCCCAATTCCCGGCCTTGCCGCGCACTGCCGGGCCGCCGGAGAGCAGTGGGTCCTTGCGCAGGCCCGCGTGGCCGCCGGCGCTGGACCAGGGGTAGCGGTCGGGCCTCAGGACGAGCCCGGCCCGC
>JAPLMO010000502.1 GCA_026386995.1 Planctomycetota bacterium
CCGGCACTTCGGATTCGGGCAGGGCCCCCGCCAAGTCGCCCGGCGCAAGTCGGCCGTTTCTCCCGCCTGAGCGGGCGCTTCAGCAGCCCGTGGCCGAAGCAGACTTCGAGCAGATCGAGTTTGCGCAGGTCGTTGAGTACCTGCGCAACGCCTACCGTGTGAATCTCAGCGTCGACTGGGCCGCCCTTTCAGGGGTGGGTATCAAGAGAACCGCGCCGGTGACGCTGCATCTGCGCAATGTCAGGCTGGAGAAAGTGCTGACCCTGCTGCTGGAGCGCGCGAGCAGCGGGGCTGGGCTTCTGGGGTTCGAGATGGAGCAGGACGTGGTGACTATCTCGGTCCAGGAGGCGCTTGACCGCAAGATGGTCGTCGAGACGTACGACGTGCGGGACCTGATCGCACAGGGCTTGGCACGCTCGCGGAGCCGCCTGTCGAGCGAGAAGGTGACCCAGGAACTGGTGTCGACGATCCAGGAAACGGTTGCACCAGAGTCGTGGCAAGCGACCGGCGGCATGGGCGGCATCCGCCCGGTCGGGAGCACCTTGGTTGTGAACCAGAGCCGGCGAGTCCATCGGCAGATGGCCGACCTGCTCAGATCGCTTCGGGGCCAGGGGGGGACCCGATAGTCTCTTTATACGCTTTCCACCACCACGGGTCAGAAGAAGGGCGCGCACCCGGCACCGCCGCCCGCCGCGGACTTCCCGCTGCCCTACAAGGACGACTTTGAAAACTATGCCGCGGGCGTGATTCCGAAATACACCTCCGATCAGAAAGGCTCGTTCGAAACCGCCAAGCGCGCGGATGGCAAAGGCATCTGCCTGAAACAAATCGTGCCCAAGGAAGGCAACGCCTGGGCCTTCCTGGGTGACACCCCCAACAGCGTGTTCGGCGATGTCCGCTGGACCGACTACACCATCCAGGCCGATGTCCTGGTCACCGCTGGCAGGGCTGGAATCGGCGGCCGATTCCTCTATGGCCAGTTCCTCGGCTCCAGCTTTGCCGTCCATCAGGATGGCACGTGGACGCTCGCGGCGGCGCAGTTGCTGGTGGAAACGGTCAACGGCAAAGAGTCCCAGCAAGAATTGGTGAAGCCTCTCGGGACCGGCAAGATCGCCGGTTTCAATCTAGCCATCTGGCATCGGTTGGCCCTGACGCTCAAGGGCGATGAGATGATCGCCAGCGTGGACGGCAAGGAAGTGGCCCGTGTGCATAATGAAGGCTATCCCGGCCGCAAGAACGGCATGGCCTATCTGATGTCGAGTTATGACACCAACTGCTTCGACAACGTCAGCGTGATTCCGTAAATGGGAAAACCATATGAACCACAACTACGTTAGATTGTGCGGCATCGCCGCACTATGGTTGACGCCGCTGGGACTTGTCCAGGCGGCGGAGAAGGCGGCTCAGCCTGCCCCGTCCGTTACGCAACTGCTGTGGTATGACAGCCCGGCCCAGGGCTGGGAGGCGGAAGCGCTGCCAATCGGCAACGGCCGCCTGGGCGCGATGATCTTCGGTGCGGCCGACAAGGAAACCATTCAATTCAACGAGGACAGCCTGTGGGAAGGCGACGAAAAAGACTCGGGCATGTATCAGAATCTCGGCGAGTTCGAGGTGGCACTGCCGCGGGCTAAGCCCGCGACGAACTACCGGCGCGAACTGGATATCAGCCGGGCGGTTCACGCGGTGACCTATGCCAGCGACGGCGTGAACTATCGCCGTGAAGCGTTTGCCAGTTTTCCCGATCAGGTCATGGTGTTCCGCTTTACCGCCGACAAACCGGGAAGTCACTCCGGCACCCTCACCCTCAAGGATGGGCACGATGCCAAGATTGCCATCGTACCTAACAGGCTAACAACCGCCGGCAAATTGAAGAACGGGTTGCAGTTCAAGTCGCAGATCCTGGTTCTGAACGACGGCGGCACGCTGGCCGCGACACCTGCGGGCATTGCGTTCCAGGGCGTCAACAGCCTGACGCTCATCCTTGGCGCCGGCACGGATTACCTCAACCAGCGGAGTAAAGGCTGGCGAACAGGCGAAACGCCGCACCGCAAGGTTACAGAGCAGATTGAAAAGGCGGCCAAACGCCCCTATGCCGATCTGCTGGCTGCACATGTCAAGGACTACCAGGCGCTGTTCCAGCGTGTCCGACTGGACATCGGAAAGACGGAAGCCGCCGTCGCGGCCCTGCCGACCTCCAAGCGCCTAGCCAACTACAAGGCTCCCAACGCGAAGGATCCGGAATTGGAGAACCTGCTGTTCCAGTACGGCCGGTATCTTATGATCGGTTCATCTCGCAATAGCCTGCCTGCCAATCTCCAGGGTTTGTGGAACAACAGCAATAATCCCCCGTGGCGTTCGGACTATCACACGGACGTGAATGTGCAGATGAATTACTGGTTCGTCGACCAGGCCAACCTGCCGGAGTGTTTCCTGCCCTTCGCAGAATGGCTCTATTCCATACGCGACGTGCGACGGGATGAGACCAGGAAAGCCTTCAACGTCCGAGGCTGGACCATGCATGCGGAAAACGGCGTGTTCGGCGGATCAACATGGAAATGGGTGAACCCCACGGCGGCCTGGTGTGCACAGAACCTGTGGGACCACTATGCGTTCACACAGGACAAGGAGTACCTCCGTACCCGCGCGTACCCGATCATGAAGGAACTCTGCGAATTCTGGGAGGATTTTCTGAAACCCCTGCCTGACGGAACGCTTGTAGCGCCCAAGGGCTATTCGCCGGAACACGGCCCCGAAGGCGTGGATGGCGTGTCGCATGACCAGCAACTCGTGTGGGACCTTTTCTCGAACTATATCGAAGCATCCAAATCGCTCGATGTGGATGCCGAGTACCGGAAAAAGATCGAGTTGCTTCTCGGCCGCCTGATAGGCCCGAAAATCGGAAAGTGGGGCCAACTCCAGGAATGGATGCAGGACATCGACGATCCTAAGGACGATCACCGGCATCTCTCGCACCTGATCGCGGTCCATCCCGGCCGCCAGATCTCGCCCTTGACCACGCCCAAACTGGCAGAGGCGGCGAAAGTCTCGATGAATGCACGCGGCGATGGGTCCACCGGCTGGAGCCGCGCGTGGAAAATCTGTATCTGGGCGCGCCTGCAGGATGGAAACCGCACCTATGAAATCCTGAATGGAATGGTGAAGTCCTCTTTCACACCCAACCTTTTCGATTCATGCCCCCCTTTCCAGATCGACGGCAATTTCGGATACGCGGCGGGAGTTTGCGAAATGCTGGTTCAGTCGCACATGGGATTCATCCACCTGCTCCCGGCGTTGCCGGACGCCTGGCAGACCGGCTCGGTCAGGGGACTCCGCGCCCGGGGCGGCTTCGAGGTGGATATGGCGTGGGAGAAGGGGAAGGTTGTCAATCTGACCGTCAAGTCCAACATGGGCAACCGCTGCCGGATCAGGGCCGCGTCTCCGCTCACGATGGCGGGCTCGTTGGCTGTGCCGGTGAAGTCGCCGGAGGCCAATGTCATCGAGTTTGATACCACGGCAGGGCAGACCTACGCGTTTGTCGGCAAATAGAGGGTGAGGCTCAGCGATTAATTCATGCTGAAAGGATGAATTCGTGAAAACAACGCGTATCAAACTGTGGTTAGGGTTGTGCGTCGCGCTATGGGCGGCAGGCACATGCCTGAAGGCCGAAGACACCAAAGCAACGTTGGCCCTGACATCCCCAGTTTCCTGTCAGGTGTTCCGGCGTGGCAAGGCAGATCAGGCGGACATCCTGATAGAAGGAACCGTCAGCGACAAAGCCGGCGTGATCGAGGCCAAGGCCGACCTGGCGCCTGGCGCCAAGCGGGGCGCTGCCACAAAATGGATTGCCGTCACCCCGCAGGGGTTGGGCGTTCAAGGAAGATTCTCCGGTCGGCTGACGTTGCCAGCAGGCGGCTGGTATCAGGTCACGGTCCGCGCGCTGGCGGGACCCCGGATTATTGCGGAGCAGACGGTGGACAAGGTTGGCGTCGGAGAGGTGTTCGTCACGGCAGGGCAGTCCAACTCCGCCAACTTCGGAAACCCAAAGCAAGTGGCCCAAGACGACCGCGTCGTTTATTTTGACGGCAAGGGTTTTGTTCACGCGAAGGATCCGATTCCGGGCGGGTGCGGCGGCGGGGGCAGTCCGTGGGCCTTGCTGGGCGACCGGATCGTGGCATCGCAACAGGTTCCCGTTTGTTTCCGGTCCGCCTCCTTGAACTGGACCGAAGTCGCGGCGTGGTTACCCCCGGATAATCAGCTCTATCGCAACCTGGTTGTCAGTGTGAAGGCATTCGGAAAGGACGGGGTTCGTGCCGTGCTCTGGCACCAGGGCGAATCCGACACCTTGGTCAAGACTTCCGCCGAGACATACTGCGACTGCGTGAAGACCATCGTCGAGACGCTCAACAAAGATGCCGGATATGAGATCCCGTGGTTTGTGGCGCAAGCATCCTTCCATCCGGGGTCGAAGGCGCCGGAACAGAACCAGGTGGCCAAAGGACAACAGATGCTCTGGGCAAAGAAGATTTGCGGCCAGGGGCCGGTCACCGATGACCTGCTAGGCCAGGAGTACAGGCATGACGGCGTACACTTCAATCAGAAGGGCCTCGCCAAGCATGCGGAACGGTGGTTCGATGCGTTGAGCAATACGTTCAAATGGAAGACATATTCTCTCAAGGGAGAAAGAAATGAATAGATCAGTAAATGTTGTCATGCTGGTGGTTCTGATGGCATTTTGTGCCGTGAGTTTTGGCGGCGAACCGGCGATGCCGCCATCGCCATACGAGGTCGTGTGGGACTCGCCCAGTCAGGACAGTAATGGGACGATGCCGCTGGGAAATGGTGAAATTGCCCTGAATGCCTGGATCGAGCCGTCGGGCGACCTGCGTTTCTACATCGGCCGGACCGACAGTTGGGATGACAACGGCCGCTTGCTGAAAATCGGCTCTGTACGGATCAAATTCGGCGATGGACCAGCGGACCGCACGAAAACATTCCGGCAGGTGCTGACGGTCAAGGATGGCACGCTTAGCGCTCGCTACGGAGAAGGGGATTCCCAGGTTGATCTGCGGTTGTGGGTTGATGCCAACCGCCCGGTGATTTGTGTCGAAGCCCAGACGGCCAAGCCGTCCACGGCGGCTGCCATGATTGAACTCTGGCGCAATGCGGCCACGGAATTGCCGGACAAGCAGTGCAGTGATGTGCTCAACAGCGGGATTTTTCCCGAAAAGACGATGGTGGAACCCGACACCGTTCTCAACGGCCTCAAGGACCGCATTGGCTGGTATCATCGCAACATCAAATCGGTGGGTCCCGCCCTTCTCGCGAAGATGCAGGGGGTGGCCGATTTTCCGCGCGCCGACCCGCTTTTGCACCGGACGTTTGGTGCCGTGATTGCCACCGGGCGGCCGCAACGCGTGGATGACCGCACCTTGCGTTCCACCGTTGGCACGAGCCATCTGTTTGAGATTGCCGTGCTGACCAAGCATCCCGCCACCGTTGATCAATGGTTGGGCGAGACCCAAACCCTTCTCGACGCGGCGCGTAAGGTGGCGCTAACAGCCCGCCGGGCAGCGCATGAGAAATGGTGGGCGGGCTTCTGGAATCGCAGTTGGATCCATATTGCGCAGAACTGCGAGGCGGAGGATGGGGTTCAGGGTGGCGTTATTCCGCCCAATAAACATCCCCTGTGCATCGGAATGGACCAAAGCGGTGGCAATCGATTCACGGGGACTTTCGGGCGCTTTGGTGTTTACTCTGCGGCGCTTAAGGAAGCCGACGTGCAGGCTCTGGCCGCAACGGCTCCCGATGCCAGAGCGCCAGAACATCCGGCCCGGATTTTCAGCGCAGTCCCCGAAGGTTCCAAGGCCCTGCCGGAACTGGATCAACGTGCGTTCGTTGGCGGCCTGACCATCGAGGCTTGGATCAAGCCATCCGCAGGCGGGCCGATGCGCATTGCCGACAAGGTCACCCCTGGCGGAGCAGACGGTTTCCTTTTTGATACCCTCTCGGGACTGGATATGCGGCTGATTTTGGGTGACAAAACATGGAGCAAGGAAGCGGCCTATACGATGGGAGTCTGGCAACACACAGCGTTCACGCTTGCCCGGGACGGACGGGTGACGGTTTACATCAACGGCAAACCGGTGGTGTTCGGCCGCCCAAAGCCGGACAAGAAAATGGCACAGGACGATGCCGCAGCGGTCGTGACCCGGGCCTATGCCTTACAGCGCTATATGTCAGGGTGCGCCGGACGCGGCAAGTATCCGATCAAATTCAACGGCAACCTGTTTACGGTTCCAACACCGGACCACAAACTCGAGGATGCCGACTTCCGGCTATGGGGCCCCGGTTACTGGTGGCAGAATACCCGTCTGCCATACTATTCCATGTGTGCGGCGGGTGATTTCGAGATGATGGAGCCGCTCTTCAACATGTATGCCCGCGATCTCATGCCGTTCTTCAAATACCGCACGCAGAAGTATCTGGGCCATGGCGGCGCCTACATTCCGGAGTGCATCTATTTCTGGGGTGATGTGTTTGCGGAAGCCTATGGCACCCAGCCGTTCGCGGAACGTGCCGACAAACTCCAGGTCAGTGAGTGGCATAAATATGAATGGGTCTCGGGCCCTGAACTGGTCACCCTGTTGCTCGACCGCTACGCCTACACCGAGTATGAGAAGTTCCTGCGGGAGACAGCGCTGCCGGCCGCGCGTGAATTGCTCGGATTCTTTGACAAGCACTACAAGACCGGTGGCGACGGCAAACTCGACATGCAGCCGTCACAGGCGCTCGAGACATGGGTGGGATGCGTCAATCCCATGCCTGAACTCGCCGGCTTGCACGCGACGACATCGCGCTTGCTGGCACTGCCGGAAAACCTGACGACTGCCGAGGACCGCGCGTTCTGGCGGCAGTTGCAGGCCAAGCTGCCACCCTTGCCGACGACCAAGACCCCCGATGGCAAGATCATGCTCGCCCCCGCCCAGGTTTACAAGCAGAAGAACAACAGCGAGGTTCCGGAACTATACGCGGTATTTCCCTTCCGCCAGATCGCCGTCGGCAAACCCCATCTGGAGTGGGGTGTTGAAACGCTCAATCGTAGAACCGACAAGGGTGCGTCTGGCTGGCGGCAGGACGATATTTTCATGGCCTGGCTGGGTGAGACCGCGCAGGCCCGCGAATACGTGGTGCAGCGTGCGCGGTCCAAGCATGAGGCATCGCGTTTCCCGGCGTTCTGGGGGCCTAACTTTGACTGGGTTCCCGATCAGGATCATGGCTCCGTGCTGCTCGTGGCCGTGCAATCGATGTTGCTTCAGGCCGATGGCCGCAAGATCTATCTGCTCCCCGCTTGGCCGAAGGATTGGGATTGCGAGTTCAAACTGCACGCGCCTTACAACACCACGGTCGAGGGTGTTTTCAAAGCGGGCAAATTGGAGCAACTGAAGGTCGCGCCGGAATCGCGGCGGAAGGATGTTGAGATCATGGATATTAAATAATTATGAACCGGATACTTTTCAACATTGCGGTGGCCGTGCTCTGGGCAGGCTCTGTCTGCGCGGCGAACGAACCGGCCGGGATGGATGCCTATAACGTTGTCTGGGACAGCCAGAGCGCGGATGCCAGAGGCTCGATGCCGGTTGGGGCCGGCAACATCGGGCTGAACGTCTGGGTGGAGAAGGACGAACTGCTGATTTACCTCGGCAGCCCGGATTCCTGGAGCTATCGGGGCGCGGGTTTTAACACCCAGATGCAAACCAAGCTCGGCCGTTTGCGGGTGAAATTTACCCCGGTGGCATGGGCCAAAGAGTTTCGCCAGGAATTGGATCTTGCCAGCAATTCCATCCTGTTGAGCGGAAAAACGTCCGACGGCCATGCGGTCAAGTTGCGGGTCTGGGTGGATGCTTTGCAACCGGTGGTGCATGTGGAGGGCCAGGCTGACCGCCCTCTGGAGATAGTGGCAGCAGCGGAATTTCCGAGCGGTTTGGCAATGGCGCCCCACGCGGCAGGCCAGGTCTTCGGGCCCTTGGTCCGGGAGGGACGGGTGGACGGTGATGCGATCGAGTGGTGGGAGCGCAGCCCGGCCGTCGACGAGGGACGCAACGAGTATATCCGCAGGTTCAAATTGGAAGAGATTGCGGCCCTGATTCCCAATCCGATGGCCAATAGAACCATGGGCGGGCGGCTCTCCGGATCAGGGTTTGTGGCCAATGGAACGGGGCAAGGGATCTATGACGGCAAGGAGTTCCGGTCTGTCAAACTGAAATCCGCAAAGCCCCTCAAGGCGTTCAACCTTTGTGCGTCACTGCGCATCGCCCAGGACGCCACGCTGGAACAATGGCAGGCGCAGGTGAAAAATCTCGATGTGGCCACACGCGCGACCACCCAAGCGGATTGGAAGGCGACCACGGCCTGGTGGCAGGGCTTCTGGAACCGCAGCCGCATCGTCATCAATCCGGGCAAAGGGCCGGATGATCCCGCCTGGCAGACGGGGCGCAACTATCAGCTTTTCCGCGCCCTATTGGCGAGCAACCGGACCGGCGAGTTTCCGACGCTGTTCAATGGCGGCCATTTCACTTGCGAGGCCAACCCGGATTCGCGGAACTGGTTCGATTGCCAGTTCATGGCGCAGAACCAGCGGCTGGTCTATTGGCCGATGTTGAAGAGCGGCGACTTCGATCTGCTGAAGGTGGGATTGGAGTTTTACCGGCGGCACGCCAGTCTCCAGGCCGCCTGGGCCAAACATTTCTGGCACATCGACGGCCTGGCATTTCCCGAGGGAATGGGCATCTATGGCGCTGACTGGGGGCCCAACGCCGAGGGACGCTCCGGACACAACCATCTGAGATACCACAACATCAGCGGCATGGAATTCGCCCTGATGATGCTTGAAGCGGGAAGTTATGGCGGGGCCGACATCCGTCCCTATCTGCCGATAGCGGAAGGCTATCTCAAGTACTATGACCAGTTCTATCGCCAAGAGAACAAAAAGCGAACCGGCAAGGAACTGGATGACAAGGGCCGCCTGGTCATCTTCCCCGGAAATGCCATCGAGATGTATCAAGGCACGCGCAATGACGCCTGCGCCATTTCCGGGCTGATGGCGCTGAGCAAGGCCCTGCTGGACTTGCCGGCGAACGTGCTGCCTGCCGAACGGCGAGCCTTCTGCGAGTCGTTCCGCAAGACGTTGCCGCCGCTGCCCACCCGGGAGCGGCGCTGGCATCAGACATTTGCTCCCGCCGAATCGTGGGAGTCGGTGGTGACTTGGGACAACATCGAGTTGCCGGAGTTGTACCCCGTATTTCCGTTCCGCGTTTATGGCGTCGGCCGGGCGGGACTTGAATTGGCGCGAGACACCTGGGAATTCAGTTACGAACATCCGCGGCAGAAACGGAACTTCTGCTGGTATCAAAGCCTGATCTATACCGCCGACCTTGGGCTGGCGGAGGAAGCCCGCGAGTTCGCATTGGCCAAGTTCCTTTGGCCCGACCGCGAAAAACCGAAAGGCAACTCCGGTATGCGTTACCCGGCCTTCTGGGACACATTCGGATTCTGTCAACGGCCGGACTTCGACCACGGCGGTTCCGCCATGATCGGCTTGCAGGATATGTTGATGCAAACCATGAACGGGAAGATTCTTCTCTTTCCCGCCTGGCCCAAGGACTGGGATTGCGAGTTCAAGCTGCACGCGCCCTATAACACCACTGTGGAGGGTGTTTTCAGGGCGGGCAAATTGGAGCGCCTGACGGTCACGCCGGAATCGCGGGCGAAGGACGTGGTCAACATGCTGGGCCTTCCGTGAGACCGCAAGTGAATTCCGCTAAGGTGAGAAGGGTGTGAAAGAGAGTTGAACGCCGGGCGAAAGGAGAATGAAAAGATGAAGATTTGGAGCATAACAATACTTGGAGTTTCGGCCATGATGTCAGGTCTGCTGTCTGGCGCACCGGCGCCGGTGGCGAACGAGGGCGCCGTGATTCCCCGCCCGGAGCATCCGCGACCGGACCTTCTGCGCGAGAACTGGATGACGCTGAACGGCAAGTGGCAGTTCGAAATCGACAAGGCGGCGGACGGTGAATCGCGCGGCCTGACTTATGGAAAAGATCTTAACTCAAAGATCATCGTCCCGTTCTGTCCGGAAAGCAAGCTGTCGGGCCTCGGGCTGGCTACTACGGAGCACATGAAAAACGTCTGGTACCGCCGCACGTTTGAATTACCGAGGTCCATGAAAGCTAAGAGAGTAAGAATTCATTTTGGCGGGGTGGATTACCGAGCCTGGGTTTATATCAACGGCCAGCTTGTCGGAATGCACATCGGCGAGAACGTCGCTTTCAATTTCGACATCACCAAACTGCTCAAGGATGGCGCGAACGAAGTGGTGGTGAAGGTGTTGGATGATATGGGGTCAGGCCTTCAGCCAAGCGGCAAGCAGTCGGAAAATGACCAGAGCGCAGGCTGTTTCTATACCCGCACCACCGGCATCTGGCAGCCGGTGTGGCTGGAAGCGGTCGGGTCATCATTTGTGGAAAACATCTCGGTGGTCCCCGATCCCGACAACTCGCGCGTGCTGATCGAGGCGAAAATCAACGGCCGGGACAAAAACCTGACCCTCAAGGCAGAAGCCTTTGCCGCCGGCCGGTTGGCGGGCTCTGACACCGCCACCGGCCCGTGGCAAAGCCGGCTGGTGCTGAACCTCAAGGAGAAGAATCTTTGGGAACCCCGCGCTCCTTTTCTCTACGACCTCAAGCTCACGCTCTCCAGCGGCACGGAGAAGATCGACGAACTGAAGAGTTATTTCGGCCTGCGGAAGATCGCCATCGACGGGCGCAGGATTCTCATCAACGGCAAACCGGTCTTCCAACGGCTGATCCTCGACCAGGGATTTTACCCCGAGGGCCTTTGGACAGCCCCCTCGGACGAGGCGCTGAAGAAAGACATCGAGATGAGCATGGCGTGCGGATACAACGGCGCGCGCTTGCACCAGAAGGTTTTCGAACCGAGGTTTTTATACTGGGCCGACAAACTCGGATACATGGTATGGGGCGAGTATCCCAACGCCGGCTACGGCAACCAACGGGAGGGATTCTCGGCAGTGGTGAACGAATGGACTGAGATCCTTTTACGCGACAGGAACCATCCGTCCATCGTCGGCTGGTGTGTATTCAACGAAAACTTCGAGGGCACCGGCGAGCTTCAACAGATGATTTGGCACGTCACCAAAGCGGTCGATCCCACAAGGCCCGCGCTTGAAGCCAGCGGCTGGATACACACGCTGCCCAACCCCGAAGTCAGGGACGCGCATGATTATGCCGGCGAGCCGGAGCACCTGCGCAAGAGGTGGATGAATTATTTTTCTGCACCGGCGGAAGGACCGTATCCTCCCGCGCGTTATTTCAGCCCCTCAGCCTCGCAAGCCGACCGCGGCGTTCCGTTCATGATCAGCGAGATCGGTGGCATTGGCTGGGCAACCGATGGCGGCTGGAGTTACGGGGCGGGACCGAAAACACTCGACGAGTTTTATGCCCGCTACAAGGGAACCATCGATGCCATGCTCGACAATCCGAACCTGTTCGGTTTCTGCTATACCCAGCTGACCGACATCGAACAGGAAAGGAACGGACTGTACTTCTACGATCGCAAACCGAAGTTCGACGCGAAGAAGCTCCATGAAATCACCGCACGCCAGGCCGCCTATGAACGCAGTGAACCGGCGGCCCCCCGGCCTTCGGTGAACATCCTCTACGCCAAATGGAAAGTGCTGGTCGGCGCCGTACAGGACGGAAAACTGAGCACGCCCTATAAGTATATCGCCGAAAAGCCTGCCGGCGACTGGATGCAGGAAGGGTTCGATGACCATGCTTGGAAGGCCGGTCTTGCGCCGTTCGGCAATGGAGGTGGCACACGGACGGAGTGGAAAACAGCTGACATCTACTTCAGAAAAACCGTTGAATACGATGGCGTCGCTTTGAAAAACGGCGCCGTGGTGATACGTCACAACGACAACACGGAGATCCATATCAACGGCCAGAAGATCCTTGGCGTAACAGGGTCCAAGGGGTACTACATGGTCATGGTAACCGAGCAGCTGAAAAAGGCGCTGAAGAAAGGCGCTAACACAATCGCAGTCCACTCGCACGAGGGAGGGCGCGGCCAGTGGATCGACCTGGCAATACTGGTGGATTAGTACCACAGCGCGACATAGTCAGAGGTCATGAGGCACACAGCGGTTCAGGCAGCCGAGTTTGATACCCAACTGGTGCAGCCGCCGCAGGGTTTCCCTGCGGTGAGCCTTGCGGGCCTCTCGGTTGCGGCGCTGGTAATAGGCG
>JAPLMO010000132.1 GCA_026386995.1 Planctomycetota bacterium
CCGGCTACTACGCGAAGCGCCACGAGCGGCACGACGATCAGGGCCTCTTCCTGAACGGGCCCGACCAGCCGGCGGTCCGTGTCTCCTGGGATGAGGCGATGGCCTTCTGCCGCTGGCTCTCCGGAAAGACGGGCGCCGCGATTACGCTTCCCACCGAGGCCCAGTGGGAATACGCCTGCCGCGCGGGTTCCGGCGTTGCGTTCTCGTTTGGCGAGACCAGCGAGGACTTCTCACCGTGGGCGAACGTCGGCGACCGGGCATTTGCGGCCGGCTGGCGCGACGCCGCCGGCAAGTCGGCCACCGGAGGCCTGGAACACCTGGTCCTCGAAGGCGCGGTCATGGCCGATACACGCTTCGACGACAGAGCGGTCGTTACCGCTCCGGTCGGGCAGTACCGCCCCAATGCCTGGGGCCTCTTCGACATGCACGGCAACGCGGCGGAGTGGACGCGGTCGGCGTATCGGCCGTATCCGTACCGCGACGATGACGGCCGCAACGCGACTGGCGCCGACGAGCGCCGCATCGTCCGCGGCGGCTCGTTCTACGATCCGCCGAAACGCTGCCGCGCGGCGCTGCGGCTCGCCTACCCGTCGTGGCAACGCGTGTTCAATGTGGGCTTCCGGGTGACCTGCGAACCGGCAGCCGAGGTGGCCTTGCGGTAATCGCCCGTCTTGCAGGCCGTTTCCTCGCCCTTACCCTCTACACGTTGGAAGCCCCGAGGTCGCAACCTCGGACTGGCGAAGAACCTCTTGGGTGCTGACCACGGAGAACCTTGGGGCTCCGACAGGAGAATAGCGACGGTTTCGCTGACAGGAACGTTTGCTCCACCAAGGGCCGCGTGCTTCATGGGGCTTTCCGCGGCCCCGCGTTCTCCCAGTAGGCGCCTCGGCCGCGCCCGACCATGCGAACCTGGCCGGCCTTCTTCATCTCCGCGAGCACCTTCTTGATGAGTTGTGCACTGACGGCAGGCATCTGGCGGCTGAGGCCCGCCAAGGTGACGGGGCCAACCTGCACCGATACGGTCTGGCACACCAGATCGCCCTTCGCCGGCCGCGAGGCAACGGACTCGACCTTGTCGCGCGAACTCCAGATAGGCCCGTCTCAGAACACTCAGGAAGTAGTTCCACCAGGGTGCAACTTCGTTGGCCCCAGGACTTCCGGCTTCTGCCGAATCCAGAGATCCTGCTTGCTCTTGGCCTCCATGCAGTCGCCCAGCAGCCAGCCAGTGCTCACCGGAATGGTTGCGGCAGCCAGTTTGTCCGGGCGCAGGGTCAGCATGACGTCGCCACGTGGTGGTGGCTTGTTACTCAGCGTCTCAGTGACTTGTCAACCACTTGAAACCCTCATTTTCGGCCGAAAAAGCCGTTGTAAGTCTTGCGCCTAGGCCATATTATGACGCAAAGACCGGCCTTCGAATCCGAAGGTTGCGCGTTCGAATCGCGCCGGGCGCACCAACGTAAGTCATTGTCCGGGCGGCACTTGTGAATTGCCGCTGTCGGCCGCATCGCCCGAAAAAGGGCGTTTTTGGCCAAAGTGGGTCAGAAGTGGGTCAGTCGGGTCTGCTTTCAGGATTTCCGACTGCACCCGCCGGGCCTTCTCCAGATCGTCCT
>JAPLMO010000147.1 GCA_026386995.1 Planctomycetota bacterium
CAACCACGCCGCCAGCGTTCGCTCTGAGCCAGGATCAAACTCTTCATTTGGAAAGCGTTGATCACAAGCTACGACTCATCGCTAAACTGACTAACGAGAGTGTGCTTGTGTTTTTCAACACACCACTTGGCCGCGCCGGCCGCTTCCGACCGGCGCCGCCTGACCTCCCTGCACGCCTCCGTTCCCGAAGGAACTTCAGCGTACGGGACACACTCCCGCTTTGTTTGGGCTCGAACTGTTCACTTGTAAAAGAACACGCGGGCCTTAACGCCCTCTTTAGAGACACGGGATTATACAGGCCCGGCAGGGCCTGTCAATCACCCGCCTCTGAAAATCTTCGTTCACTTGTTTTGGTCCCGGTGGCATGGACCGCTGCCGAGACGAACTTAAGGCATGTCAACCACGCCCTACATCTTTCAGTAGTATACCCCATCCCCCCAACCCCGTCAAGATGATTCTTGCCCGAATTTCACCCAAACTTGAGCCGCGCGTAACCGCCTGTAGTTACAACACTTACGCACACCCCAACCCGTGGGAGACCCCCGGTCTCATCACTTTATTTCTGCCAAGCCGTAAGTCGCCGTCAGAAACCGCGAGGATCCCGCCTCCCCAGGCGAAGCGGGGTAATGCGTCACTCGGTGGGGTGGCGGCCACGCTGTTGCGTGGCCGCCACCCGGCTTGAGGGATACCACCGAGTGTAACGCATTACGGAGCGGGACGCGATGCGGCCTGCCACACTCTCGGCCCTTGCCACACTTCTCGTCTTCTCGATGTATACCTATACTGCGCCCGCATATGCCCGCACGGAGCCCATCGCCACGGTGAATGCGCGGCGGATCCCCGACCCGCCGCGCAATGGAAAGCCATCTTACTTCTTGTTCCGCCTTCGCGCCACAAGGCCCGCCACGCCGAGGCCCAGAAGGGCCAGCGTTGCCGGCTCGGGGGTCAGGCCCTCGCGAAACATTAGGTCTGCCTGAAGATCCGGCGCTATGTCGTTACCAATGATCGCGCTGCCAAACGGATATGCCAAGCCCGGACCTGACTGATCAAGGTAGAACGCAAAGACCGCCAGACCCGGCGACATCAACTCAAAGGTGTACAGGTAGCCGGGCACAAGGGGAACCATCGAGGGAAAGTCGTAGTGCATTACGATAACGCCGGTGCCGGTCGGCGGCGGAAGCGGGAGGCTTGTCCCCACGATCGGCCCGGCAAGCGATCCCAGGTGAATCGTTACGTGGGAATCCACCGAAGGACTCCACTGGTCGAACTCCACGCTATCGATGCCCGGCAATTGCGGAACGAACTCCTGCCCCATGTGGTTTTCGGGCAAACTCAGGTCAAGGTAGCCGACGGCATTAACGGTGGCAGTGGGGCTGGGCGGCTCAACGCTGTACTGGTCCATCATGCCGATTACGTGTGCCGCAGCCGCCTGGGCTAAGGCGAGGCTCAACATCGCCGCGGTGAGAAACAGAACGCCAGTCGTGCGAGGCATCGCAAGTTTCCTTTGATCAAACCTCTCGATTCCATTCCCCCCGATGCACACAAGTGCCCCGGAGTCCGTCTCTGACTTCATCCGCGCAGGTGTCGCCCGCGCGGCCATGCTGGCTACTTTCGGCCGCGACGCCGCGCCAGAAGGCCCGCTGCACCCATGCCCAGCAGGGCCAGCGTCGCCGGCTCGGGCGTCGGCCAGTAAACCGCCAGTTTCTCCTGTGACGGCGAGACCAGCGTCGTGACCCAGTATCCCTCCCAGGGCCGAACGGTCGTTTGCGTGCCGCCGGCACCGTCCAAGGTGACCAAGACGCCGCTGTCGGGCGCGCCTTCGATCAGGTAAGGCATGATCCAGCCGCGGGCAACGGCATCGGCGGTGGAAATCTTGACGCCCGGGGCCCTGGCCGACGAAAAGCGGAAGTCGGCCCAGTCCGCCTCAAAGTCATAAGGCTGCGAAATGAAGGCAAGGCCCGGCTGCAGTGGATTCAGGCACGTGCTCCGCTCGGTCGTCGACTGGTAGCCCGCAAAGGTGACCGTGTAATTGGCATCGGCCTCCAGGCGGTAGCCCATGTGCCAGTCGACCACGCTCATGTCGGCCGGATACACGTGCCAGGACTGCGACATGCGGCACCAGTAGGCCAGTTTGCCCTGGATGGGAATGCCGGCGAAGACGACGGTCGGGTCGATGCTGCTCTCGATCGCCGGCAACGAGAAGTAGTTCGTCCCGGGCATAATGACGCCGGGCGGCGATGAGTAGACGCCGGCCGGCGCGGCCGAGGCCGCCGCCAGGACCAGCAGGGCCGCCAGCGCCCCCGTTTGCATCACGATACGTTGCATGGGGTCCTCCTTTTTCTTGCATTCGCGATTCCGCCGCGCAGGCCGGCCGCAGGCACAACTGCCAGGCAAGCGGCTGGCCGGTGCGATCACTTCTTCCGCCGCCGCAGCAGGGCGACCGCGCCCACGCCCAGCAGGCCGAGCGTAGCCGGCTCGGGCGTAGTGGTCACAACGACGTGGTCGAAGAACGCACTATGCCCGAGGCCGTCACGGCAGGCGCGGTCCAGGCCCAGGACGACGTTCACCGTGTCGGCCGTCGCCGTGAACTGGTAATCGATTCCGCACTGAAGCGGGTTGACGTTGCGGAAGTTGTCGCCCACCCATGTGATGGTGCTGCCGTCGGCGCTATAGCCCCACTTGTTCCAGCGGAAACCGCAGTTGTCCACCTCGCCCAGGCCGCCCACGCACACATCGATGGCGTAGAGTTGGTTCACAACGGCAGGAATCGGTTTGGAGATAAGGTACGCCAGCCCGCCATTATACTTGTACAACCGGGCCATGTACTGGCCTTCGCAGGGCGTGATCGTGCCCTGGCTGTAACTGCTTGTGTAAGTTCCGGTTGCCTGTGCCAGCGTCGTCGCATCGCCGCTCGGGTTGCTAAGCGTCCAGTTGTCCAGCCCGCTCTCAAAACCGTCACTCCACACGGGAACGGCCAGCCCGGCCCATGCGGGCGCTGCTCCCAACAGCAGCGTCAGGACTGCTACAACGTGTGTAGTCTTCATGGTAACCACCCCCGCCGACCGTCGGCTCTCCGTGTCCGGCAGCCGGCTACGATTGGTCTGCCTCAGCAAGACGGAAACCCCGCGCGGGGTCTTCCACCCGCCTTGCCTCGGTGCTTACTTTTTCCTCCGCCGCGCCAGAAGGCCCGCCACGCCGAGGCCCAACAGGGCCAGCGTTGCCGGCTCGGGCGTGATCTCGATGCGCTTGTCCTTGCTGATGATGTAGGTGCCGTTGCCGGCGGCGAGGTTGGCGTCCCACTGGAACGCCCACGTGGCGTCGCCTGCGGCGGTCGGGTTGTCACCGAGGACCGTCGGCGAAGAGTCGATCAGCGAGTTTTTAATGTACGGGTTGACGTCCGCCTGGAAGTGCGTCGGCGGGGGCGTGTCAACGGTCTCGGCCAAGGCAACGTTGCCGGCGGTTTGAAGCGCCGTGTTGCCCCCGCGGATCGTGACGGTATCGTTCGTGCCGTCCTGGCTCAGGTTAAAATCGACGTACTGGAAGAAGTGCGTCACCAGGGCGCTCGTGCGGTTGGAATTCGTGAGGCGGATGGACTCCGTCAGGTCCGCCCACCCGCTGCCCGGCTCGCCGCCGACGAGCGTGTAGACGACCTCGACCTTAAAGTCACCGCTGCCGTACCTGAGGCGCAGGAGGTCGTTCCGGCCGTCGCCGCTGGTGTCCAGGACGATCGGCGGGCCCGTCAGGCCCAGGTTGGCGATGGGCCTCTCGCGGGCTTCCTGGCCGTCGATGCGGTACCAGAACCCCTGCTCGCGCAGGTAGTTGGTGCCATCGACTTCCCAGGCGATCTGGAGGGCCGCCGACAGCGGGTCAAACATCACGACGGTGTTGCCGTCGGCAAGCGTGATGACGTCCGCGCCGGCCGGAGCCGCCGCCGCGACCGCCAGGATGCCCGCGGCCACTGCCGCGAGGAATGCATAGTACGTTTTCATGTCTATTCCCTCCATACTTTAGTGCTGCTATCGCTTTCGTGGCGGCCTCGCGCGGCCCACACGGGCCGGCCGGCCGTCCCATCCTACTTCCTGCGAAATCTGCGTGCCGCAAGGCCCACGGCGCCCGCGCCCATGAGGCACAGGGTGGCCGGCTCGGGCGTGGCTATCGTGAGGGGCGTCTGTCCATATACCTCGAACGGAACAAAATCCGGCCCCATCTGGGTAAATCTGTCGTGGTAACAGTTGGCCCAGTCCGACATGGCTGCCGGCGTCAGGCCGGCATAAACGCCGCTCGCCTGCCCCTCCGGCGTAAACGCGCTCACCGTGTCCCAGTGGTTGATCGTGGCCACAATGCCCCAACTCGTGGGCAGGTAGGAGAAGCCCGTCGTCGAGAGGTCCCCGAGGTCCCCGAGGGCCACAAGGCCGCAGCCGCCGCCACCACCGCCGCCGCCCCAGGCAAACGCCATCGCCTGCATAAGGAACTGCCTCGCGGCCACCGACGCGGGGTCGCCGAGGTGGCCGCTAGAGCCATACCCGTGGATGAAATGGTAGTCCGCGTCGTGGCCGGTGATGACCTTCTTGCCGGTTATGCCGCCTTCAAGGACGCTAGCGGGAAGGCCGGACATGTCGCCCGCCCAGTTCCAGCCAACCACCAGGAGTTTATGAGAACCCAGGTCGGCCGCCGTGACGGGAATCCCCGGTCCCCTCAGTTCGTACGGAACGTGCAATTCCGTCATGGCCTGCTGAATCGACGCAAGAGTGCCGCCCCCGTCGTAGACCAGCGCGACCGAGTACACGATGGGCTCGACCGAACCCGCATGCGCCTGCGAGCACATCACCATCAGCACACAACCAAAGAGAATACGTTTCATGGCTCACTCCTCTTTCATCTTGTTGCCGGCCGATGCCCGCCCGCGCGCCCCAGCGCGGCAAGAAACCGGAAGGCCCCCGCCCCGCGCGGGGGCCTCCCGGCCGTCCATCCCCACCTACTTTTTGCTGCGCCTGCGTGCCACAAGGCCCGCCACACCGAGGCCCAGAAGGGCCATCGTGGCCGGCTCGGGCGTGATCACGAACGCCATGTCGCCGCCCAGCGGCTGCCACTCCTTGGCGGAGTCGTTCCATATCGTTGCCTGGTCCATGAAGTGATTGTCACTGAAGTTCCAAAACACCTGCGAGCTGCAAAGGCCGAGCCAGTAGATCTGCCCTTCTGTCTGGATCCACGGATCCTGAATGTCCTCGATGTTGAACTGCCAGTGCTGCTCACTCCCGACCATCCAGGGCCGAACCGTGTACTCGCCCGGCATGAAGCGCCGGTCCCACTGTTTCGGGCCGGGGATGCTGTAGCCAGAGCCGCCGTCCTGGATGTTGCTGTAAATGATCGCGTCCACGGGGCCGCTCGGCGGAATCTCGCCGCCGGACACCCAGAAATGGATGTCGGTGACCGGCCCGGACGCCGTGCACTCCCAGTCGTCGGCCATTTTCCAGCCCATGTCTGCGCCCGCGTTTTTCGGCAACTGCGGGAAATGCATCTTGTAGGGATCGCCGACGTCCCAATCCGCTCGCGCCATCGGCGCCAGAACCAGCATTGCGGCTACCGCCAGAATCAGGCCTGATCTCATGGCATCTTCTCCTCTACCTGTGCTTCTATCCCGTTAACATCCAAATCTACGTCCGGACGAGCCACGAGCGCGCCTGGACCCTGTGCGTATCTCATTGTCCCCAGCCCTTGGCCGCAATGCTGCCGCGTAAACCCTGGGTGCCGCGGCCGCTCTCAGACCGCAACGCCCGCTCCCGCCTGTCTCCTGCTTGTCCGGCCCCGCCGTGCAGCCGCGGGCACACCGCGTGAAGGACACTGTGCGGGAAGGCGCCCGCCCCGCGCGGGGGCCTCCCGGCCGTCCATCCCCACCTACTTTTTGCTGCGCCTGC
>JAPLMO010000439.1 GCA_026386995.1 Planctomycetota bacterium
TCTTGCGGTCGAAGGCGCCGGCGGCGACCTCGGCGCCCCGCTCGTCCTTGATACTCCAGACGGGCGCGGCGTCCTTCAGGTCCGCCGGGCCGAAGTGGGCGATCTCGGCAGCGGCCGAGAAGGTCTCGCCGGTCGTGTACGTCCGCTTCGGCATGCGGAGCAGCGGAACCGTCGGGCCGCAGAACCGCCGCCACTCTTCGGGCTTGATGAGACCCTTGGAATCCCAGAACGGGTCGAGCGCACCGATAAGGGCCGTCCCCTGGCCGGGGAAGTCGTGCAGGTCCAGGAGTTGGAACCCCGAGTGCCCGGGCGTCCGCAGCAGGACTTCCATCTCTTCCTTATAGAGGAGGACCGAGAGTTTGCCCGTGGCCAGAAAGAAGTCCGGCGCAAGGTCCAGCATGTGCTTGGCCTTCAGGTCGTCGCGGACAGCCTCGAAATTGCGTGCCCGCAGCACGCCCGTGTATTTCTTGATTTCCTCCAGGTTCGGGTACACGGTCCACTGGCCGATCTCGTGCGAGATGACCGGCACGGCGTGCTTGGCGTCGTCGGCGCGGAAATCGTGATCGGTCTTCGGGCCGCGCAGCCCCCGGATGGGCACGACGTTGTACTCGTTTTCCGGCACCAGCGACCACGCGGTCGAGGAAGTGTAAAGGTGCCGCGGGTCGGTCTGTTGCCCGAGTTTCACGAGGCCCGAGAGGTACCCGATGTCGCCGTTCAGTTCGTTGCCCACGCAGAAGAGGCCGAACGACGGATGGTTGCCGTAGGCCCGGAGGATCCGAAGCCACTCCTCGCGCACAAAGTCGTCGCGCGGCTTGTCTTTGCCCAGGTTGTGAACCCACAGGGGTGACTCCACGTGGAATAAAAACCCCTCCCGGTCGGCCGCCTCGAACGCCGCCTCGGGCGGGCACCACGAGTGGAACCGCAGGTGATTGAGGCCGTACGACTTGGCCGTCCGGATGACCCGCAGCCAGCCGTCCACATCCATCGGCGGGTAACCGGTCAGCGGGAAGATGCAGCACTCCAGCGTCCCGCGGAGGAAGATTGTGCGGCCGTTCAGGGCGAGTTGCTTCGAGGGCGTGATGGAGAGTTTGCGCATGCCGAACGAGGCCAGCCCCTCGCCGTTCACGGGGGTGTCGCCGGCCCGGCCGTTCAGGGTGACCACCATCCGGTAGAGAGCGGGGGAGAACTCGTCCCACAGCGTGACGGCGTCGCCCAGGGCCATGTCGGCCTCGACGACGGTGCGGCCCTCGGCGGCCTTGAACTCGACCGGCTTCCTGGCGACCGTCTTGCGCTCGGCGGGCGACACGGCCACAAATTCCAGCGTGCCGGAAGCCGGGTTGCCTGTGGCATTGCCGATCATAACGCGGACCCGGGTGGACTTCTTCTCCACGTCGGGATAGACCTGCACGTCCTCGATCCACACCGGGTCGGTGGCGCGAAGTTCGATGCGTCCGATGACGCCGTTCCAGTTCGTCTGCGTCTGTTCCGAGACGGAGTGGGCCACGTCCTTGCCCACATCGTACTTCTTCGTGTTGTCGATGCGAAGCGCGAGGCGGTGCTTGCCGGGGGCGAGGTCCACGCCCAGTTCGTACACGTGCGGCACGCACAGGCTGTCCTGCATGCCGAGGGGCTTGCCGTCCAGCCACACTTGCGATTCCCAGTGGCAGCGCTCGAGGAACAGGGTGATGCGCTTGCCCTTCCACGTCGCGGAAATCTCGATTTCGCGCTGGTACCACGCCGGGCCGGTGTACTCGACGAGGCGCGCGAGGTACTTGAAGTCCGGCGGCCGCGTGTTCTTGGTGCCGTAGCCGCCTTCGTCGGTTGAGCCGGGCAGTTTGATGCGGTCGGGCAGGGCGGCGTCGAACCATTTTTCCTCGATTCCTTTATTACTCGGATCGAGGCGGAAAGCCCACTCTCCAGCGAGCGACTCCCACGGGCACCAGTTCTCAGCGCCGGAAGCAGGCTCAGGCAACATGGCCGGGACGACGGCCAGGAAGAGGGCTGCACCGAGAATTGCACGTGGCCGGGTCAGCTGCATAGAAGGCCCTTTCCCGTAGCGAGGCATGGTTTACGCGATGGCCATATTGTACCCGCCGGCCGGCGGTGTTCCAGCGGTTGGCCGAGGATCAAGGGGGCGTCAGCCTCGGTAGGGAGTGTGGCACGGCTGGCTTGCCCAGCCGTGGCAAGGGCCGGCGCAGTCTCCCACGGCTGGGCAAGCCAGCCGTGCCACATCCGCCCAATTCGCAGGCTACGGCTTAAGGTCGGCGTCGAGCCGGTAGGATTTCCCCGCCTCCGTCTTAAGGTCCGCGGTCTTCTCGCCGTAGCGGACCTGGCACGGGCCGCCGAGGGTCGAGCGGATCACGGCCTCGGTGAGTTTGCCGTCTTTCCACGCCGCATCGACCTCGAATCCGCCGCGCGCCCGCAGGCCCTTGAAAGAGCCGGTCGGCCATGCCTTCGGCAGGGCGGGCAGCAGGTGGATGTAGCCCCTGTGGCTCTGGATGAGCATCTCGGCGACGCCGGACGTGCCGCCGAAGTTGCCGTCGATCTGGAAGGGCGGGTGCATGTCGAAGAGATTCGGCGCGGTGTTGCCCGCCAGGGCCTCGGTTAGCATCTTGTGGGCGTGGTCGCCGTCGAGGAACCGGGCCCACAGGTTGATCTTCCACGCCTTGCTCCAGCCCGTGCCGCCGTCGCCGCGGATGAGGAGCGACTGCTTGGCGGCCTCGAAGAACTTGGGCGTCTCGGGGGTGATCTCCCGGCCGGGGTAAACGCCCCAGAGGTGCGAGACGTGGCGGTGCTGGACGTCGCCGACCGTCAGGTCCTTGTCCTCCAGCCACTCCTGGAGTTGCCCCTTCGAGCCGATCTGGTTGGGGGCGATGGCCTTGCTCATCTCGGTAATTCTGGCCGCGAAGTCCTTGTCCACGCCCAAGACGGCGGCGGCCGCGGCCGTGTTTGCGAAGAGGTCGCGGATGATCTGGTGGTCCATGGTCGGACCCATCACAAGGCCGCCACGCTCGGGCGAGTTCGACGGCCCGCTGATCAGCCAGCCCGTCTTGGCGTCCTTGTAGAGGAACCCGGTGAAGAAGATGGCCGCCTCTTTCATGGTCGGGTACGCGCGCTTCGCCAGGAACTCCCGGTCGCCCGTGAACTGATAGTGCTCCCACATGTGTTGGCAGAGCCACGCGCCGCCGGTGACCCAGATGCCGTGGTTCGATGCGTTGATCGGCGCCGTGCCGCGCCAAAGGTCCGCGTTGTGGTTGAGCACCCAGCCCTTGCAGCCGTAATGCGCCTGGGCGGTCTTGCGGCCGGTGACGGCGCAATCTTCGATCAGGTCGAAGAGCGGCTCGTGGCACTCCGAGAGGTTCGTCACCTCGACCGGCCAGTAGTTCATCTCGGTGTTGATGTTGACGGTCCACTTGGAGTCCCACGGCGGCCTCAGAAGGTCGTTCCACAGGCCCTGGAGGTTGGCCGGCTGGCCGCCGGGGCGGCTGCTGGCAATCATCAGGTAGCGGCCGAACTGGAAGAATAGCGTCGCCAGCGCCGGGTCGTCCTGCTTGCCGCACTCCTTCAGGCGCTGGTCGGTGGGCTTGGCGGCGGCAGCGGTTTTGCCCAGGTCGAGCGCGACTCGCCGGAAGAGTTTCTGGTGGTCGGCCACGTGTGCCTTGAGCATCGCATCGAACGTCTTGCCGGCGACGGCCTTCATCACGGCCCCGCAGCGTGCGGCGGGGTCGGCGGAGATGTCGCGGAAGTTCTTGAAACTCGTCGCGCCCGCCAGGACCAGCGTGGCGGCGTCCGCACCCTCGACGGTGATGCCGCTATCCGCGACGGTAACCTTTCCGCCCTCGGCCGTGACGCCGAGGCGTGCCTCGAACTTAAGGCCGCCTTTTTCCACCTGCCCCGCGAGGGCGAGTTGGTCGCCACCCGCCTTGCGGACCTGTGCCGACTTGTGCGGGGTGTTCAGCGTAGCCGTAAACGTCATGCGGCCGGGCTTGTCGGCCGTCAGACGCACCACGATCACCTGGTCCGGGTTGCTCGCGAAGGCCCGGCGCTCGAAGGTGACGTCGTCCACCTTGTAGCGGACCTTGGCGACGGCCGAGTCCATGTCCAGTTCGCGCCGGTAGTCGGCTGCGGCCGTGTGGCCGGGGAACTTGATTCGCAGGTCGCCGAACGGCTGGTAGGTCTTCTGGCCGAGCGGGATGCTCATGAACTCCCTGCCGGCGAGGTCCTCGGCCGCCCGCTGCTTGGCGTTGGCCTCCTTCTGCTTGCCCTCGGCCTCGAAGGCCCGCATCTCCTGGAGGAGTTGGCGGATCTGGGGGAGGAACTTCACCGCGCCCTCGTGCTGGTACTCGTGCGGCTGGCCGGTCCAGAGCGTGTCGTCGTTGAACTGTACGCGCTCTTCCTCGACGTAGCCGAAGATCATCGCGCCGAGGCGGCCGTTGCCGATGGGCAGGGCCTCGATCCACTTGCCGGCGGGCTGGCGGTACCACGACACGAGGTCGCCCTGCGGCGGGGGGGCCTCGCCGGCCGGCGCCGCCGATGGCCGGGCCGGTTCGGCGGCCATTGCCGACGAAATCATTGCCAGTATCACAACGCACACGGAAGCAGATAGCCTCATCACTTGACCTCCCCTTTCAGTTTCACTTGGGCCGGCTGCGGCCGTCCGCCTTGTATTTTTCCAGAATCGCCGTCAGGCGCTGGACGATCTCCGGATGCTTCGTGTACAGGTTTTCCGTCTCGGCTAAATCCGTCTCCATGTCGTATAACTGCCCTTCGGGGTCGGAGGGGCCGCCTTTTCCGTCCCACCCGCCCGAGCCGCGGCCGAGGACCAGTTTCCACTTCCCCTCGCGGACGGCGAACATGCCGTCGATCGAGTGATGCACCACCGCCGGCCGGACCGGCCGCGCGTGCGGCTCGCCCGTCAGAGCGGGCAGGATGTTGTAACTATCCTCGCCGGCGTCGGGCGGCAGGTCGGTCCCCACGATGGCGGCGCACGTGGCCATGAGGTCGCCCAGCCAGATGGTCTCGTCGCACACGGCGCCAGGCTTGATCTTCCCCGGCCAGCGGGCGATGAAAGGCTCGCGGTGGCCGCCGTCCCAGATGTCGCTCTTGCGGCCGCGGTACGGGGCGTTCGGCCGGTGGTCGTATTGCTTCAGGTACAGCAGCGTGGATCCGTTGTCGCTCGTGATGATAAGCAGCGTGTTCTCGGCGAGTTTCTTTTCGTCGAGGGCTTTCATCACCTCGCCCAGCGTCCAGTCGACCTCGTAGACGAAGTCGCCGTACTCGCCCGCGCGGCTCTTGCCCTCGACGAAGTCCGACGGCACGACGGGCGTGTGCGGGGCGTTGAGGGGAAGGTACAGGAAGAACGGCTTTGCGGGCGTCTGCGACGAGATGTACTCGACGGCATTCTTCGTCAGCGTCGGCAGGACGTCCTCGAACTTAAAGTCCGGCGCCTTGGGGCCCGGCCGCACGGCGCCCCAATTCGCCTGGTGGGCGGTGGGCAGGCTCGCCGTGCGGTCGTTCTCGATAAAGACGTAAGGCGGCATGTCGAGCGACGCCGAGATGCCGAAGTAGTAGTCGAAGCCGTAAGCGGTCGGGCCGTTCTTGATGGGCATTGAGAAGTCGATGCCGGCCTTGCCGTTCTTTTCGGTCTTGGCCTTGCCGCCCTCGGACCCGCCGCTGTCGGCCTTGCCGTCCGACCCCGGCCAGTCCATGCCCAGGTGCCACTTGCCGAGGCAGGCGGTGGCGTAGCCGTGCCGCTTAAGGAGCGCGGGGACCGTCAGCCGCCCCTTCTCAATCAGCGGCGGCGAAAAGCCTCCCAGCACGCCGCTCTTCAACTTCGTCCGCCAGC
>JAPLMO010000196.1 GCA_026386995.1 Planctomycetota bacterium
GGCGGCAGGCGGTCAAAAAGGACGCCGAACCGATGGTGCCGCAGGCCACGCCGCGCCACCAGGTACAACAAGCCGTAGATGCACGCGAACCCGAACGCCGTGTAGGCCATCAGCGCCGGCACGACGTGCAGGCGGGCCCAGACCGACTCGGCCGCCTCGCTGGGCGGCAAAGAGCCCGGCGCGGCCAGAAAGACCGTCGAGGTGTACTGAAAGAGGAACGCCAGAAGGATGACGAACGCGCCGCTGCGTCGGTCGCGGCTGGCGAACTCGACGACCATGTACACGGCGGCGATCGCCAGCGCCACCACCGAGAGAATCTCATGGGAATCGGTCGGCGGCCGGCCCAGGTGGATGCCCCGCAGCACGAGCATCGCCAAGTGCACGCCGATCACCGGCAGCAGCCACGGATTGCGCGCAACGGTGCGCGTCCGCAGAAAAAACGTGGCCCCGTAATCTATCAAGAGGGCCAGGTACAGAAGCGGCAACAGCCAGTTGCCGACCGTCAGCACTGAAGCCATGGTCCGTTCCTTACGTAAGCAGGCGATATGGACCCGCACGGCGAAACAGGCGGTTTATTATACACTCTCCCCACCCTTTGGATAAGGTTTCGGGTGCCTATTGAGCCAAGGCAGGGTGGCATGCCCAGCACGCTGTTTGCTGGGCATGCTGTTGCGCCTGCCATAGAGCATGCCCACGCAAACGGCGGCGTGGGCATGCCACCCCGCTTGGGCTGAATGAGCGCCCGAAACTAAGCGGTTACTCCCTCCGCATTTTCTATGGCCACGGCCGCGCCAACCTGATACCATGCGTTGTTATGAAGCAACTTCGTCAAGCGATCCTCTGGGCCGTCCTGGCGGCCATTTTTTTGTTGATGGCATTATCGGCCATTGGCGCGTTGCTCGGCGCAGAAAAAGCGCGGGAACTCTTCAACTCCGTCCCGATGATCGTCTACTGGTTCCTGTCGCTCCTGTTGCTTGCGGCCGGGTTTGCGTCCTTTCGCCGCCTGATCGCGGCGCCGGCGGGCCTGGCGATGCACCTCGGGGCACTTCTGATCATCGGGGGGGCCATGTGGGGCTCGGAAACGGGCCATCAGTGGCGAACCGCGTGGTTCGGCGTCCAGAAGGCCCAGTCCGGCATGATGCACATCGCCGAGGGCGAGGCCGATGACGCCATCCGCGACGAGCGCGACGAGCCCATCGTCAAACTCCCCTTCAGCCTGCACCTGAAGGACTTCCGAATCGAGTACTGGCCCGCCAAGGAGACGCAGTGGAGCCTGGTCGTCGTCTCCCCGGTCATGGACGCCGAAGGCCACCTCATGGCCCGCCAGCAGCAGAGCGTCGGCTGGAAACCCGGCGAGGACATCCCGCTCCCCCTGACGAACGTGCACCTGAAGGTCCTCCAGTACCTACCTCACGCGCGGCCGACGTTCGCCGCGGGCGCCAAGCCGCACATGGCCATCACCGACGCCGCCGGCAAGATGCTAGGCGACCTTCCGCCCGAGGCGGGGGCCGAGGTCGCCTTCAAGGAGCCGGCCGTCACGGTGAAGATCACCCGCGTGTTCCAGAACTTCAAGATCATGGGCGGCGGGCCACAGCGGCAGATTATCGACGCCGTCGGCCAGGGCGAAAACCCCGCCCTCCAGGTCCTCGTCAGCCGCGGCACGGAGACCGTCTGGGAAGGCTACGTCTTTCCGCTGATGCCGGGGCAGGTCGAGCCGACGCCGGGGGCCAGCCCGCTCATCCTTCAGTACGCGATGCCCGGGCCGACCGGCGCCGCGGAAGACCCGGCCTCGCCGTCGCCCGCGATGGAACTGCTCCTAACGCACGGCAGCCGCCAGGAGCGCCAGTGGATCATGCCGGAGCCGGGGGCAGACATGGCACAACTGCCGCTGGCCCCGCTGGTGGCCGGCGGCCCCGAGGCGCACGGCATGGGCCGCATGATGGCCCCCGAACTTTACCTCGTCCAGCCGCGCGGCTCCGTCAAGTCCTATCAGAGCGACGTGACCATCCTCGAAGACAACCGCAAGGTGGGCGAGGCCGTCATCGAGGTCAACCACCCGCTGCACTGGGGCGGCTATAGTTTCTACCAGTCGTCGTACGATGCAGAGCGCGAGTCGTACACGGTGCTCTCGGTCGTTTCGGATTCCGGGCTGGTCGTGGTGTACCTGGGGATGGCGCTTCTCTCGATCGGGGCCTTCTACCGGTTCTGGGTCTGGGCGGCCTGGATGTGGCTGAGCCGGAGCAAGCCGCGCAAAACGCAAGGTGCGAAGTAAACGAAAGTTGATTCATGGCGCTTAAACTCACCACCATCGGCATCCTGGTCTACGTCGTCATGGCCCTGTACCTGGCGGCCGCGGCGGCGTATTCCGAGCGCCGGCTGCGGGCGACCCTGACCCTCGTTGCCCTGGGCATCGTCGCCGCCCTGCTGGCGGTCGGATTCCGCATCGCCGCGGCCTGGCAAGAGAACGCGGACGAACTCGAGAAGTTCCTCAACTTGTACAAGGCGTTTTTCTGCACCGGCATCATCATCTACACGGCCGTGGCGGTCCAACTGGTCGCGACCACACTCCTCAAACGCCTGGCGGGAACCGTCTTGTTCGGCATCGGATTCGGCGTTGCCGCCTTCACGTTCATCCTGCGGTGGATCGAGGTCGAGCACGTGCCGCTCCAGAACATGTTCGAGGTGTTCCTGTGCCTCGGGGCGCTGATGTGGCCAATCAGCCTTTTCTGCCGCAGGTTCCTGGGCGTGGGCGGCGAGGCGGCGGATGCGGCCATCGGCTTCATAGTGCTCTTCCCGGCGGGGCTCATCTTCAAGGCCGAGCCGCAGCAGTTGCCGCCTGCCCTCCAGAGTTTCCTCTTCCTGCCGCACGTCGCCTCTTACATGCTCTCGTACGTGATTCTGGCGAAGGCGGCCGTGCCCGCCTTCCAGGGTCTGTTCCTCCAGCGGCCTGCCGACGACCCTGCCGCCCTCGATTATGAGTCCGCCGCCAACCGCGTCGCGCGGATGGGCTTTCCGCTGCTGACGATCGGCCTTGTCCTGGGCATGTGGTGGGGCAAGGTCGCGTGGGGCGATTACTGGAACTGGGACCCCAAGGAACTCTGGTCCCTCATCTCGTGGCTAGTGTACCTGGAATACTTCCACTTCCGCTACATGTTCGGCCTGCGGTTCCGGCGGGCCAACTGCGCCTTGCTGATCGCCGGCCTTGCTGCGATCATCCTGACGCTTCTTTGGGTAAACCTCTCGCGGATCTTCGCCAGCGGCATGCACAGTTACGCATCTTAGCATGACAACGCCAGATTGCGATTTGCGCGGCGGGTCTCCGTACCCCTATGTGTTTAGCGCAACATGCCGGGTGCCACGGCTGCGCTGTTTGCAGCCGTGCCCTGCGTCAAACGGCGGCACGGTTGCTGAACGGCGCAACCGTGGCACCCGGCCTCTACACCCACCAATGCCGTTTTTCTCGCGTGAAAATGGTGGGTGCATAGCACCCACCCTATTCATGAAAGGCTGCCGTGAGTCAAGGCAAAACGTCCCCACGCGGGGCCGTTTTTTTGCCGTTTTGAAGCGTCGACCGGGCACACCCCGGGCGTCACAGCATCCAGACGGCCAGGAATTCATCCCCCGACGGCTTTTCCCTGGAGACGTCCTTGCTGTTTTTTTGTCCGTTTTGTTGTCGCCTCGTCCGTGCACCGGGGGAGGGCTCTCGCGGTCCCACCTATTCATTTGTCTGACAGCATGCGTGCCGTCGCGGCCTTGCGGCCTGCGGCGGCCACACGATCTCGTCCGGTGCGGGCGGCCCAGTTACGTAGAGGTCGTCAGGCCATGGGGGCCTGCGCCATAGGGTGGAAGGGCTGGCCCGTTCCAGGACGAGAGTTCTTCTGGGACCGACGCGTCTCGCGCCCGCTCCCGGGCCGACGCGGCAGCGCCTCACAATAGGCCACGTTTCGACTCCACACGATATAGACCACCTTCACCAGTTCCCGAGCTACCTTGATGTACCCCCGGCCACGGTTCTTCCGGCCGCCCTCGGTCGCCCGATCAAACATCGCACGCCACTTCCCGCCACGCCTCACCGCCCCGTGCGCCGCCTCGATGAACGTCCATTTCAGCGTCCGGTTCCCCCGGCCCCCGAGGTGCCGGCCCAGCGGCGCCCGCTCAGGGTGCGATTCTCCCGTGTCGTCCGACCGCGGTGCCAGACATGCGTACGCCGCCAACTTCCGATGGTTCTTGAACCGTCCGATGTCCCCGATCTCCGACCGCAGCGTGTGCGACAGGATCAGCCCGATCCCCGGAATCCCGTCCAGACGCCTGGCCAGTTCGTCACGCTCCAACTGCCCGTGCAGCGTCTTCGCAATTTCCAGCAGCTGCCCACGCAGGTACGTATGCAAACTTACCAGACCGCGCAACGCCTGCCGCGCGCCGTCCGGCAACACGCCGCCCGCGTGCCGGCCGTCCTGGCTCAATTGCTCCAGGAAGCGCCGGCCCAGGCCGCCGAACAGGTCCGTCCTCTCCTCGAAGAAAATCCCATGCCGGTGAAACACCGAGTGAATCCGGTTCTTCGTCCCGCTCGTGAGCCCCACCATGTCCGCCCGATACCGCATCCACTCCCGACGGTCTCGCACGTCGGCCGGCGCCCGCCACACCATCCACCACGGCTCCGGATCCGACGGCGTCTCCGCCGGAAGCAGCGACAACAGGTCCGCGTCCTTCTTGTTCGTCTTCACCCATCCGCGGGCCTTGCGCATCCCGTCCACCTTGTAGCAGTTCGACAACTGCGGGTCCAAGCCGACCTCTTCCAAGAGGTCGCTCAGCCACCCCCATCCGAACGACGCCTCCAGCACGATCGGTATCCCCTTCGGCCACCGCGCCAACTGCTCTCGCAACCCGCTCCGGTTGGTGTGATCGAGTTGCTCACGCGCCACCACCCTGCCGTCCGCGTCCCGAAACGTCACGTGGCTCGACTTGTAGTGGACATCCATCCCGCCACAGGCTACACTCGCGTACCGATTCTTCATGGGCTGCCTCCTTCCTGGTCCCTTGGTTCTACCAATACCCAAGAGACTACACGGTTGGTGGCAGCCTTTCATGGGATTACATGAACGGCAATTCGGCAACAGACCTCGGAGACCCGCCGCGCAAACCCTTGAGAGTTTCGCTGTCACACCTCCTCCGCCGAAGTAGCGGCGGACCACGTCGCGGTCTTCGGGTTTGACCTCGGCCCCGGCGACGGCGGCAACCGTGCCCTGCCCTTCGGCGACCGAGCCCGCTGATTGACCCGAATTCGCGGGCAGTCCCGAGCCCGCGGCGGGAGCCGCGGGGAATTCCCGAACGCCCGCCCCGCTTCCAGTCGTCGTGGCGGCCGGCAACTCCTCCAGCCCCATCGCCCGGCGGGCCTCGCCGACGACTGCCACGAGGCCCTGTACGCCCGCGCCGGGGGGCTCAGCCAGGTCCTGCGTCATCCGGGCGGCCAGGTCGAGAAGGGCGCGGCGGGCGGCGTCGGCATCGGCCCGGCGAAGGGCGTCGGCCGTGGCTTCCAACTGCTCGGCAAGTTTGGGGAACTGCTCGCCCCGGGCCACGCCGGCCGCGCCCGAGAGACCGTCGGCCACGCGGCGGCGGTCCGCCTCGGGGGCCGCGGGCGAGTTCGCCTGCGGCGCGAGCCGCGACGCCGCCTTTTCGGCGGCCGACGCCGCGCCGGCCGCATCGGCCGCGGCCGCCGCGCGGGCCATCGCTTCCACCTCGGGGCTGCCGATCTTCTGGAACTCCTCGAGCGTCGTCCGCCGGGAGCGGGCGACACGAACGGCCGTCACGACGGTCTCGCGGGTCGCCTCGTCGGCGGTCGACCGTCTGAGGCCCGCCTCGGTCAGCGCCTGGATGGTGCGCGCGATCTGGCCGCGGACTTCCGGGCTGACCGCCTCGGGCTTCTCTGCGGCCCCGCGGCCGCGGGCCTCGGCCGCGCGCTCCGCCGCCTGCCTCGCCACGGGCGGGCCGCCCGCCGGCGGCACAATCGCCGCCGCCGCGAGCACGAGGACCGCCGCCAGGAGCACCTTGAGGCTCCGGCCGGCCGTCCGGGCCAGGCTGAGGCGCGACGGGTCCAGCGCGGCCGCAGCCTGGGCGGCCTGCCCGGCGAGCCGCTCGTCGAGCGCGCCCGGCGGCTCGCGCCCCAGGACTTCCAGGGCGGTGGCCAGCCGCTCCTTCAGGCCCGCCGCGTGGTCCGCCGCAACGGCCGCCTGGCGAAGCGAGACGCCCATCACGAGGCGCATGAGAAACCCGAGGGCAAAGCCGCACGCCACAAGGGCCAGCGGCAGTGCCGGATGCCCCGCGGCCAGCGGCACAGACTCGGGCCGCAGGATGCGCAAGGCCGTGACGGCGGCCGCCACCGGCGCCGCGGCGATCGCCCCCAGCAGCCCCGCCTCCATCGCGCGCACCAGCAGCAGGCGGCGGCGGATGAGACGTAGCGAGTTAATCAGGGGCTTGGCCATGGGGCAACCCTCGCGGCTTGCAGAAGATTATACGGACGGATCAATGCAGAAGGCAGAATGAAGAATGCAGAATGAAAAACAGAATCAAGAACGCGGGCTGGCCGCCGCATGCCCGGCATTTCTTTTTTTATTCTGCATTCTGCATTCTCTATTCTGCATTTCTTTAGTATTGCCTGCGGCGCCGTGATGACGGGATGCCCAGTTCCTCGCGGTACTTGGCAACGGTGCGGCGGGCCAGGTCGATGCCCTCGCCCTTGAGCATGTCGACGAGTTGCTCGTCGGAGAGCGGGTTGGACTTGTCCTCGGCCTCGACGACGGCCTTCAGGCGTACGCGGACGCGGTCCCAACTGACTTTCTGGCCCTCGGCCGTCTGCGTGCCGCCCGTAAAGAAATCGCGCAGCGCGAAGATGCCCCACGGCGTGTCGGCGTACTTGTCGGCGACCGAGCGGCTGATGGTGCCGACATGCAGGTGGACGTCGTCGGCCACCTACTGCATCTTCAGGGGCCGGGTATGGTCGGGCCCATCGTCGAAGAACGGACGCTGGTACTTCACGATCGATTCGACGACGCGCCGCAGCGTGTCGCGCCGCTGCTCGATGGCGTCCATCAGCCACCTGGCCGACCGGATGTTGTTGGCGACGAACTGGCGGGTCTTTTCGTCGAGGTCGCGGCGCTTGACGAGGCGGCGGTACGCGCGGCTGATGTAAAGTTCGGGAACCCCGCCCTTCTCGGCGCTCACGCGGTACTGGCCAGCCTCGTCGTCCCACTCGATGCGGACGTCGGGGACGATGGGGGGCGTGCGGCGGGGGCTGATGGCCGAGCCGGGCTTGGGGTTCAGGCGGCGGATGCTTTCGACCGCCTGCTTGACCTCTTCGATCGACGCCCCCAGGGCCTTGGCGATCTGCGGGTACCGGTTGGCCGAGAGGTCGCGCAGGTGGTGGCGGATGATGCGGACCTCGATCGAGTCCGCGGGCAGCGGGCCGCTGCGCTCCGGGTCGGCCTGTAACTGCAGGAGCAGGCACTCTTCGATAGAGCGGGCGCCGACGCCGGGAGGCCCGACGCGCTGGACGCCCGCCAGGGCCTCTTCCATCTCGGCGGGCGCGGCGGGGGGGGCGGCCTCGTTGGCCAGTTCCTCCAGCGGCACGCGCACGTAGCCGTTGTCGTCGAGGTTGCGGATGATGAGTTCGCCGAGGAGCATGAGGCGCGGCGTGGCTTCCTCGACGTGCCACAGGGCAAGCATGTGTTCCTGGAGCGTTAGGCCGACGTCGGCCGTGTTCTGCATGGCCTCGGTCTTGGCGTCGGCGTCCTGGTCGCTCGTCCGGGGCCGGCGCCCGCCACCTTCCCCTTCGGTCTCGAAATAGTTCTCCCAGCGATCGACGAGGTTGGAGAGGCGTTCGAAGTCCTCGGGGCTTCCGTCGTCCCGGACGACCAGGTCCTTCTCGCTCTCGGCGACGGGCGAATCGGGCGCGACCTCGGGTTCGCCGGCCTCGGCCGCATCCGACGGCAGGGCGGGCTCGCCATCGTCGCCCGAGCGAATCTCCAGCACCGGGTTGGCGATGAGTTCCTGCTCGATCCGCTCCTGGAGGGCCTGGAGGGGCAACTGGAGAATCTCCATGGCCTGGATCATCCTCGGGGCGAGGATCATCCGCTGCTCAAGGCGCTGGTGCAGGCTGGTGTCAAAACGCATATCGTCTATCGCTTCCGGGCCGCTTCAATTGCGGCGATAATCTCCAACCTCCGCCCTACGACTCCGATTCGTCGAGCGCCTGGCGGCCACGAAGGGCGTCGGCCAGCATGCCAGGGTTGGCGTAGTCCAGCGTCGCGCCGGTCGGCAGGCCGCGCGCCAGGCGCGTGATGCGCACGTTCATCCCCTTCAGGCGCTCGGCGACAACGAGAGCCGTGCCGTCGCCTTCGGCCGTCGGCGCCAGGGCCAGGATGACCTCCTGGACCTCGCCGCCGCCGGCGCGATTTGCCAGCCGCTCCAGGTCCAGGTGCTCGGGACCCCGGCCTTCCACCGGCGCCACGAGGCCCCCGAGAACATGGTACAGTCCATCATACCCGCCCGTGGCCTCCAGGCGGATGACGTCCTTCGGTTTCTCGACGACGCAAAGGCGCGAGCGGTCCCGCCGGGAACTCGCGCAGATAGCACAGCGGCCGCCCTCGGCCAGCGAGCCGCACTCGGCGCAGCGGCCGACCTTTGTCTTGATGTCGCGCAGCGCCGCCTCAAGGGCCGCCACCTCCTCTTTATCGGCATCCAGGAGATAAAACGCCAGTCTCTCGGCGGTCCGGCGGCCGATTCCCGGCAGATTGCCGAGGGCCGCGATCAGGCGCTCCATTGATTCGGTGTAGGCGTCCATAACAACCCCAGTGACTGAGTGACTGCGCCCTAACAAGTATACGCTGGCGGGTGGCATGCAACGCCGTTAACTATCCTTGGTCTGGTACAATGATTCGAGATAATAAAAACAGCCCCTTTTTGCCGATTTGGGTCTTTGGTAAAGAGTCCCAAAGCAAAAAGGAGCGTGTCTATGAGGATACCCAATCT
>JAPLMO010000172.1 GCA_026386995.1 Planctomycetota bacterium
CCTCCTCCGCCGCCGGTCGAGGGCGCCCCGGGCACTCCGGGCGCCCCCGCGGCGCCGACGGGGCCCCAGGCGGGCGTCGTGGTGCGCATCGTTGGCATTACGCCGAAAGACGGGCCGACGGCCACGCAGTACCTCAACAGCGGCCTGATCGAAACGCTCAGGAAAGACCCGCGGACGGTCCGCCTGAAAAACGCCGCCGGCGAAGAAGAAGTCCTGGCCAAGATCGTCAGGCTTCTGCCGTTCCGGGGGGGCGAGCGAGTACCAGGAATTCACCGGCAAGCCGGCCGGGGCGCCGGCGGCCGGGGCGGCCGCTGCCGCCGGGGTTGATAAGAGCACCGATTCGTGGTTCGAAGCGGTCTGGGTGGTTCGGCTTCCGGAACAGGCAAAGGCCGAGGCGGCGCCGGGCGCCGGCCAGGCCGGCGCCCCCGGCACCCCTGCCGCCCCCGGGGCGGCCGGTGCGCCGGCTGCCGGGGCTCCCCAGCCGAATCCTTAGTGCGCGGCCGTTCTTACATATGAGGCCAGGAGCCGAGACATGATGGAAAAGATCAAACGCCACTTGTTCCTGGTGGCGCTGGGCGGCGGGGTGGTCGTGATCGCCCTGGCGGTCAGCCTGGTGACGTACTTCGGTTACGTCGCTCCGAACGCCAGGCTCTGCAAGACCTACGACAGTACTCTGGCCATGATGAACTCGCTGAAAGGGAGCCCCATCTACACGGCGGATCTCGTGAAGGCGGTGTCTGAGCAGGTCGACCTCCGCAAGAAGCAGTACGCCGACATCCTGAACGCCATCCGCAAGGACGGGGCCGCCCGCAAGCCCCTTGTGGAGGGCGTGTTCCCGACGACAACCGACTCGGGCAAACGCCTCGACTTCAAGAACAAGTACGAGGCCCAGTTGCGGCAGTTCATGAAGGACCTGCGGGCCGTGCCGCCTCCGGGCGTCGAGAAAGACGTCGTGCGGGCCGAGGAAGAAGGCGCGATGTACATCCATCCGAAGATGTCGTTCTTCCGCCCCGAGTGGGTGGAGCGTGCCGAGGCGCCTGGTATCGAAAAGGTGCGCGAGGGCCAGGAGAACCTCTGGCTGACGGAAGACGTGGTGGGCATCATCAAGAAGATGAACGAGGACCTCCGGCCGAAGGATGGCGGGGTCATGGTCAGCACCTCGCCTGTCAAGGAAATCGACGAGATCAAGATCGGCGCCGACGTTGCCGTCCTGGGGGGGTCGAAAATGGGGAGCAGCCAGGGCCGGTACATGCCGGCGTCCCCCGTGGCCCGCAAGCCGGATGAAAAGGCCGAGAAGAAAAAGGGCGAGGAGGCCGAGGCCCCCCGCGCCACGACGCTTTCCGGGCGGTGGTCCGACCCCGGCTACTACCAGGTGCTGCCGTTCAGGCTGGTCGTAGTGGTCGAGTCGCGGTACTCGGGTGAACTGCTCCGCCGCCTCAAGGGCACCGAGAGTTTCATCTCGGTGGCGGCGTTCCGGGAGAAACCGCTGGTCGACAACTCCAAGGAAATGATGGCGCCGCGGAAGGATTACGGGCTGCAGCGGGGGATCGTCCGCCTTGAGGTGGTGGCCGAGTCGCTGGTCTTTCAGTTGGAGGGCGGCCGCGTGACGACGCTTCCCGCGAAGCCGGCCGCGCCCGCACCCGGAAAAGCGGCAACGCCCCCGACGGCGAAACAAAAATAGTTGATCGCACCGGCACCGCGGGTTTCGCGGCGCTGCTTGGCCGCGACGCGGTCAAAGGAGTTCAAGACATGGCAGCGGACTCGATGCAGACCTTCTTGAATAAGCACGTCGAGAAGATCGTCCTGGCGGCCGCGATCATCATCTTCGTCGTTGCGCTCATCGTCTTCGTCGCGATGCGCGACACGGTGTTCGGCAACCAGGAACAGGTCCGCACGAATGTCGAACGGGCCGTCAAGGCCCTGGTTGATGCGCGGCAGGCCCCGACGAGCCTCGAAAAGGCTCTCACGCCCGACGAACGCGCCGCCCTGGGCATCGACCAGGCCCTTCCGACGGGCGAACAGTACTTGAAGGATCGGGGCGCCCTTCCCGCCGCATGGGACGCCAGCGTCGATAAGTGGATCGAGCCGAAGGTGGGAGGCCCGCCGCCTAGGGTGATAGACGTTGTGGCTCCCGAGATCGTGGGGATTACGGACCTCCAGGTCTTCCAGGGTCGCGGTACGACGGCCGAACCGGTCACCAACGCCGTCTTCAAACTCGAGAAGCCCGCCCTTTCGGATATTGTCTGGGCTGGCGTCGTCGGTCAAGTGGATCTGACCAACCAACTGGCCGAATACAACAAGGCCCACGCGCCGCTTGACCCGAGCGGCATCCTGATCAGCAAAGTGGAACTCCAGCGTCGCGAACTGAAGCCCGACGGCACGTGGTCGGAATGGAAGCCCGTGATGCCCGCCGTGGCGTCCGCCGCGGCGGCGAAGTGGCCTAAGCCGCCGGCCAACCCGCGCGACAAGGCCGCCGCCGGCGCATGGTACGCCGCCTGCAAGACCCTCCAGGCCGAGATCCGGCGGATGCCGTTCTACACCCTGGTCGGTAAAGACAAGGCGGGTCAGACGGCCGACATGGTGGCCGGTGCGGTTGCCGGCGTTGAGCAGCCCGATATGAAGAGGCCGGAAGAGGCCCCGCCTGCGGCCGCTGCGCCTGCGCCGGCGGCTGCGGTGCCTGCGGCGGCTCCCGAGGCGGCGGCGCCTGCAGCACCCGCCGGCACGGCGTCTCCGTGGGCAACCGCGGCCCCAACGGTCACGCAGTCTGCGGCTGGCACCCACGCTCCCACGGCTGCCGCACGGAAGCACGTCACTGCCACCCTCTGGGCCTACGATGCCACGGTCGAGCCCCGCAAAACGTACCAGTACCAGATGCGAGTCTCGGTGGTCAGCCCGATCTACAGCCTTCAGGAGATCAAGGAAGGCAAGACCCGCTGGGCCCTGGAGTTCTCGGGTTCCTGGAGCGCCCCCAGCCGCGAAGTCACCATCCCTGGCTTGGTCGACATCTTCTTCGTTGGGGTCGCCGGCAGCGACAAGGCCAATCTGGAAGTGCACCGGTGGATCCTCAGCCAGTGGGTCATCCAGCCCAGCGTCCAATGCAACTTCGGCGGCCCGGTGGCGTACGTCAAGCGGCAGAAACTGATCGTGCCGGGCGCCAAGCCCGGGGCCAAGGAGGCGACAACCGCTGAGGCAATCAACGTGGACCTCAATGCCGAGGTGCTGCTGGTGGATGTCATGCGGGCGTTTCTGTACGTGCCGGAAGGTGCTCCGAGGGCTATCCGCACGAACATTCTGATCTACGCCGATGCCCGCGGGCAGTTGAATCGCCGGATCGAGTGGGACGACAAGAACGCGTCGCGGGCCGCCAGGGCCGAGCGGGAAGGCGGCACCGGACCCGGACCCGTCGCGCCGCCGCCGAAGACGACGACCCCACCGCCTCCGCCGCCGAAGGCGAAGGCGGAGCGCCCGGAGCACACGTCTGTCAGGCCGTCGCGCTAACCGCGCTGCCCCGGTCCGCTTGCCCGGACTTTCTTGCCCGTCCGATGCGGGAACGGGGCAGGGCGGCGACCCTGTGTAGGGTGAGGCATGCCTCCCTCCTACGCGCGGCAAGCACCTGTGACGGATTGATTGCGGGATCCGCCGGATTTTGCTTGCCTCCGGCGAGGCATTCGGTACATTGCCTCCCGTCCTTTTTTCCGTGCGGGGGGGTGGCTGTTATTATTCTCTTTCATTAACTTTATCTAATGGGGCACGTGCAGTCAGGTTGAAGAGAGGGCCGCCAAAGGGACTTCGCCGTTAACCCATCCTACCGGAATCCCCACTAACCTTCGGGGAACCCCTCATGCGAGGGGGCGGACGGCGGGTCCACGCAGGGGCTCAGAGAGGGAGGACCGTCTTGAAACTTGCTAGGATCGTCTTCGCTTTGGCACTGGTGGGGCTGATGGTGGGCGCGGCAGCGATGGTCTATGCCGCACCAGCCAATTCGGGCGCGGCGGCAAAGCCGAACGGCCCGACGGCCAAACAACTTCTGGAAGATGCCAAGAAGTTGTATGCCGCGCAGGACTACGCCGGGGCGCAGTCGCGCCTCGGCCAGATCAAGCCCGACCAACTGGGCTTCTTCGAGGGGATCGACTACCGGTCGATGCTCGATAAGACGAAGAAGGCCGCCGGCGCCAAGGCCGCCGACGAAAAGGCCTTCGACGATGGCCGCCAGGCGTACGAAAGCAAGAACTACGCCGTGGCCAATCCGAAACTCGCTCAGGCCGCCTCCAGCGAATACATCGAGCGCGCCAAGTCCGACGCCGCCAAGGGGCTTCTCTCAAAGGCCAAGGACGAGCAGGCCGCCGCCGAAAAGGCCGCCAAGGCCAAGGCCGACGCCGAGGCTGTCGCCAAGGCCAAAGACGCCGCCGACCTGAAGGCCAAGGCTGATGCGGACGCCAAGACGGCCAAGGCCAAGACCGACGCCAAGGCTGTCGCCAAGGCCAAAGACGCCGCCGACCTGAAGGCCAAGGCCGATGCGGACGCCAAGACTGCCAAGGCCAAGGCCGACGCCGAATCTGTCGCCAAGGCCAAAGACGCCGCCGACAAGCAGGCGAAGGCCGATGCGGACGCCAAGGCCACCGCAAAGGCGAAGCAGGCGAAGGCCGAATCGTTCCTCGGCGCCGCCAAGCAAGCATACAAGGAAAACAAGGTCGTCGAGGCCCGCAAGGCCCTTGGCGAACTGAAGGCCCTGAACGTCAAACTCGGGTTCTTCGACAACCTGGCGATGAAGTCTCTTGATAGCAACGTGGCGGCGGCCGAGAAGGCTGCGGCCGCGAAGCCGATCGAGAAGCCCGCGCCGGTTGCCGTGGCCGTGAAGCCGGTCGAGACGCCGGCGCTGGTTGTGAAGGCGGTCGAAACGCCCGCGCCGGTTGCCGTGGCCGTGAAGCCGGTTGAGAAGCCGGTCGCAACGGCGACGGTGACGGTTGTGGCGAAGCCCGCCGAGTTGCCCGCCCCGGCGGCCGCCGGAACGCTCGTACAGCAAGCCAAGCGGGCCGAGGCCGAGGAAGAGATGAAACTCGGGGCCGCCGCCCTGGCCCAGCACGAATATGAGAAGGCCAATATCCATTACAGGAAGGCCGTGGACCTGTGGCCGGAGTCCGAAAAGGCCCAGGTGGGCCTGAAGGAAGCCATGAAGTTGACCGGCGAGCACACCGAGCCTCTGGCCGGGACACTCAAGGACGTCCGCGAGATGGAGCGCGGCCGGGTCATCGCCGAAGTGCAGGATCTCCTGGCGCTGGCCGAACGGGCCCTGTCGAAGGCCGAGCGGCCGGAGGACCACAACGAAGCCCTGCGGCCGCTGGCCCAGGCCGACCGCACGATCGACGTTGCGGGCGTCCTGATGCCGGAAGAGCAGGAGCGTCTGCGCGAGGAAGTGTACGTTCTGCGCAAGGAAATCACCGCCCGCAAGTCGACGGCCGAGGCCGGCCGCGAGCGCAAGGCGGCCCAGGAAGCGGCCTCCCGCGAGGGCCAGCGCCGCGCAGCGGTGGAAGCCGACCGCCAGAACAAGGTCCGCCAACTCTGGGACAGCGCGACCGAACTGCGCAAGAGCATGCAGTTCGGCGAGGCGATCCAGATCCTCGACCGCCTTATTGCGATCGACCCGAACGACGAACGCGCCCTGCGGTGGCGCGAAGACCTCCAGTACCTGGAGGCCCAGGCCGTCCAGGTCGGCGTCCGCGACGCCCGCAAACAGGGCTACGTGGCATCCTTGACGGATTCCGAAGAATCCGCCATTCAGCCCGGCGATAAGGTCAACGGCGAGACCCGGTACCTGCGCTATCCGCAGACCAAGGACTGGGAGGAACTGACGAAGTTCCGCCGCGAGTTCACCAAGGCCGTCTCCGCCGAGCCGAAGGCCGTGGCCGACACCCGCCGGCGCCTCAGCGAGGAAATCGACCTCGACTTCGAAAAGACCAGCCTCGATAACGTCCTGAAGTACATCAGCGAAGTCCAACGGGGCCTGAACATCGTCATCGACCCCGACATCGCCGCCGGCGGCGTCGACCTCTCGACCCGCGTTGTCGACCTGAAGGTCAAACGCGTTTCCATCGAGTCGGTCTTCGGCCTCATCCTCGGCAGCGACCTGGGCTACAAGGTCGAGCCGGGTTACATCCTGATCACCACCAAAGAGAAGATGCAGCAGAACCTGCCCGTGGTGACGTATCCGGTGCAGGACCTCGTGGCACAGATTCCGGACTTCTCGGACCAGGCGCCGCGGTTTGAAGTGGGCAACGTTCTTGCGGCCGCGGCGCAGGCGTCGGGCGGCGGCGGCGGCGGGGCCAACCTCTTCGGCGCCGCCGCGGCGGGCGCCGGGGCCGAGCCGTCCGCGGGCTCCACGGAACTCATCGCCATCATCCAGCGGACCGTCAGCAGCCAGTCCGACCCCAGAGTGGCCGCGTGGTCCGATGAAGGCGGTCCGTCCGCCATCGAGTACATGAACGGCCTGCTCATCATCACCCAGACCCGCCGCGGCCATGAGAAGGTCTCGGACCTGCTCGAGCAACTCCGCCGCGAACGCGCCATCATGATCAGCGTCGAGGCGCGCTTCTGCCAGGTCTCCGACAGTTTCCTCCAGGACATCACCCTCGACGTCGACGCGACCTTCCTGAGTCACCCTACTGGGTTCGAGCTTAGTAACAACCCGATCGGCACCGGCACGCAGGTCATCAATCAGCCGGTCTTGTTGCCGGATGGCACAGGAGCCATTGGCCCGCCCGTGATTAACCCGGCTCCGCCACCGGCCTTCTTCCCCGGGCCGCCTATTTACGCCAACCAGACTTTCAGCAGGCCCCCGTCAAGCCAGCCCATTGTCATCTCGAGCGCCGGTGCGACCCAAGTGGCCACGCGGACCCTGCTGCCCCTGGGCGGCACGGCCTTCGCCAACATGGGCCTGAACGATGGCGGCATGATGATCAGCGGCACGTTCCTCGACGACGTCCAGGTCGGCTTCCTTTTGAGGGCCATCCAGGCCGACGTCCGCTCCGCCGTCACCCAGTCGCCCCGCGTAACGCTCTATAACGGGCAGCGGTCGTACATCAGCGTCTCGACCGTCGTCACCTACGTCGCCGACGCCAACCCGGTCGTGGCCGAAGCCGCCGTCGGCTGGGACCTCCAGATCAGCGCCATCCCGGTCGGCGTCACCCTCGACGTCAAGTCCACCGTTTCCGCCGACCGCCGCTACGTCCAGATGGACCTCCGGCCGCAGCAGGCCTCGCTGGACACCAGCATCAACCCCACCGGGTTCCAGACCTACCCGATCTCGGCGGCCGTGCCTGGCGGCGTCGCGATGTTCACCATCGAACTGCCTCGCGTCTTCGTCCAGGACTTCAAGACCACTGTCAGCGTTCCGGACGGCGGCACGCTGCTCCTGGGCGGCACGAAAAAGTTCAACGAGTCCGAGGTTGAGACCGGCGTGCCGATCCTCTCGAAGGTTCCGATCCTGAAACGCCTGTTCAACAACCGCGCGTCGATGCGCACCGCCAGCAACCTGCTGATCCTCATCCGTCCCAAGATCATCATCCAGGCCGAAGAGGAACACAGACTCGGCTACGACAACTTCTAGCCGCGCCGGGACGACCCACAAGGGGTCAGGGGCCCAAGGCTCCTGGCCCCTTTGCTTTTACGCCGGTAGTGCGCCGGTTGGCGCCATCCCCGAGTCTGGCGGTCCGACGCGGGGGGCTTCAGGCACGGGCGCAGAATGTTCGAGCACGGTCACGCAACAGGGTGACCAGGCCACTCGTCTTTATGGATGCCGTACCCGGGGCGACGCTTTTTTGTTCCGGCCCGCGCACGGCAAGGCTATCATGACGTGCGTCGGGAGGAGGCGGCCGGTGCTGGCGATCGTTCAATTTCTGGTGGCACTGGAGATTATGCTGTTGCCCGCGTGGGCCGGGGCGATGTGCATCAGGCCCGCCCCGCTGGAATCCGAAATTCCTGATCTGAGATCTTCCCTTTCCCGCCTTGCCCGGGCCTCTTGGGGCCTGGCGCTTGCCGCGCTGGCGACGGTAGCCCTGGCGGCGCTAGCCGAAGGGCCGGCCGTCGCGGCCGCCCTGAAGGCGCAGGCCGTGGCAATGGGGTTCCTGGTCTTCCTTGCGGGCACGGCCACGGTGATCCAGCGCGCTGCCGGGCCGCGGGCTGCGCAGGTTGCGGCCACGCTCATCGGGTGGCTTCTCTTGGCGGGACTCATCCTGGTCGGCCCGCTGACGGAACTCGTCCAAGGCCCCGCCCAGGGCCCGCTCGTCCGCTTCACCGTCTATGCCAACCCGCTGGTGGTTGCCGAGCGGACGTTGGGCCTGGACTGGCTGCATCAGGGCCTGACGTATCGCTTGACGCCGCTGGGGGAGAGTTTCGGGTACCTCCTGGGCGACGTGGCGTGGTGGAAGACGGCCCTGGCGCACCTGTTTATCGGATCGGGCCTGCTCGTCTTCAGCGCGACGGGCTGGCGGCGCCGCGAGGTGCGGAAGTAGCGTAACAGAGAAGTACAAGGATGTGGCACGGCCGGCTTGTCCGGCCGTGGGGGATCGCCTGCGAGTTTCCCACGGCCGGACAAGCCGGCCGTGCCACATTTCGAAAACCTGCGCAAACGCTGCTGCAACCCCGACCTCACGGTCGGGGTTCGAAACGCAATTTTACCCCTTCACTTCGTACTCGGCGTCGATGACGTCGTCGCCCTTGCCCGTGCCGCCGCTGGATGCGCCGCCCTTCGGGTCCGGGCCTGCGCTTCCGTCAGGGCCGGAAGGGGCGCCGGCGCCCGCGCCTGCGGTCTGGCCGGTCTGCTGGTAGAGCATCTGGGCGATGGCGTAGGATGCCTGCGTGAGGGCCTCG
>JAPLMO010000078.1 GCA_026386995.1 Planctomycetota bacterium
CACGGGCCTGGCCGACGGCGACGTCCTGGACATCGGCGGCAACCAATCCGTCAACCTGCTGAGCATCGACAGCACCGCCGGGTTCACGATCGGCGGCGCGAGCGGCACACTGACGATCGCCAAGGGCAACCTGGCGCGCTCAGCCGCCTCCTCGGGCGTCCAGACCATCGCCCGGCCGGTCGCCCTCGGCACAAGCGCCATCTGGGACATCGCGGGCTCCGGCCGACTGGCCGTGTCCGGCGCCATCAGCGGTAGCGGCTTCGGCCTTGAGAAGCGCGGCCAGGGCACGCTCGTCCTCAGCGGCGCGAACACCTACAACGGCGGCACCACGGTTTCCGCAGGGACGCTGCTCGTCAATAACACCACCGGCTCCGGCACCGGTAGCGGAACTGTGACGGTCGGGGCGGCCACTCTAGGCGGCACGGGCTTTATCAACGGCCCGGTCACCATGACGGGCGACTCTACGCTTACATCTACATCAACCGGCACGCTCACAATCAACAATACACTGACCATCCAGAGACTGGCCAACCAACTCGCTGGCGGGACGATCTGGACAACCGGCGACGTGACCATCGACCCCGGCGCGGTCTTTATCATCAACGGCACGCTGGGCGGCGATACGGGCGACCTTATCGTGTACGGCACGCTCATGGGCAAGGGAACGATCAACAAGTCGTGCGTCATTGGGGCGGGCGGCGTGCTGAGCCCCGGGGCGCCTTCGACCATCCAGACTACGACGCAGATTCTGAACGCCGAGGCCCCGCAGACCTTCTCATTCGAGATCGGTGCGGCCACCCCGAACTACGCCACGCCGTCCAACAGTGTCAACGATGTGATCCGCCTGACCAACGCCACGACGCCGTTCGCCGACGCCACGGGCGGCGCGGCGGTCTTCGGCGCGGACACCGTGATCGACGTGTATTTCCTCTGGAGCGATCCGGCGCTGGGCGGGTACAAGGCCGAATTCTTTGCCGCAACGAACTTTCGCGACGCCGTCGCCGGGGCGACGTATCAGTACTGGCGCCTTGACCCGCGCGGCAGCCGCTACCACAACGGCAACTTCTACTCGCCGCTCGATGAGTCGCTGGTGGACTGGTCGGTCGTGCCCGAGACGGCCACGTTCGATGGCGCGCAGGCAAGCGGCTACATCACGGAGTTTACGGTCGTGCCCGAGCCGGCAACGCTGGCCCTGCTGGCCTTTGGCGGGCTGGCGCTCCTGAGTCGCAGGCGGAAGTAGTCTGAGGTTTTCTGAGGGTCGGCCGGGACTCGGCCTTGCGGGGCGCACTGCTGGGCCGATGGTCCTACTGTTCCTCGCTCTTGCCGCGGTTGCCGTATAGGGCCGTGACGCCCGCCTGCATGTCCTCGAAACTGACATCCGCGTACATGTTGGCCGTGGTGGCGGGGTCGGCGTGGCCCAATTGCTTCTGGACCTGACGGAGGTTCCGCGTCTTCCTCAGCAAGTGAACCGCCATCGTATGACGCGCACAGTGGATCGACAATTCCTTCGGAAGTCCGGTCCGCTTGATGGCCACTTTCCAAAGTTGCTCCAGACCCTGCGGCGTAAGGGGGCCTCGCTTGCCTACGAAGAGGGGAGAACCCTTGCCGGTGGATTGACCGACCTGCTCCTTCCAGACAATGAAGTGCGTCAGATGCTCAACCAACTCCGGCGGGATCGCCAACGTCTCCTGCTTGTGCGGCTTCCGCTTGTGCCGCCAGACCCTAAGGACCCCGCGTTTCAGGTCGAGGTCTCCCAAAGTCAGTCGGGCCATTTCGCTGACGCGAAGACCCGTGAGCATGGCCACGTTGACGACAGCCCAGACCAGTGGGCCGCGGAGCCTCCCGGCCTGGAGATCTGTGATCGCCCACGCCTCCGTGACCGTGCGGAGTCTCCGTACCCGCCGCGCAAAGGTGCATAGTCGCGTATGGAGCGGTGGGTACGGAGACCCACCGCGCAAAGGCTCAATGAACGGAACGTTTTGCGGTTCTACTTAGCAGTACTTTTCCATGATCACCATGTTGACCATGGTCACCATGATGAGCACGATTTGGCCACATCTTGGCTACAGTGGCACGAATGTGCAAGTGAGAAATCCGCTCATCCAGTCGCAGCCTGTGACCTTCGGGGCGTCAGTCCGACGACGGATTTTCAGGTGGAGTCCAGCGTGGCGACCATCGGACCCAAGATCGTTTGGGCCAAACAGGGTGTGGGGCCTCCATGCCGCCACTACGGCTGCAATCACTTCCGCGTCATCTACACCCGCCCCGCGTTGGGTGTCCCCAACGCCCTTCGAGATGGAGGGCTATTGGGTTATCTATGTCACGCGGACGAGAACTGTCCGGCCTTCGGCAGGAAGGAAACACCGGGCGAGCCGCTCGGAAGGAAAGACCTGGAGAGAAGGCGTGAATCTGTGCCCCGAAACCGTTATATTACCACAGGCTGGGGGCTGGCGCCGGGATGAGGCGGCTGTCCATGCCATCGCAAGGAGGAGCAAGACGCCATGAGGAGGAGGCGAGCCGTATCGCCTGCCGTCCGCCGCCGGGTCGGTAAGCCGCGAGACTTCCGTGGGCTGGCCGACCAAGTCCTCCGCTATGCCGGCACCGACATTTCCCCCGTGGACTTCCTGCGTGGAATCACGCAGATGCTCCTGGACTTGTCCGGATGCAGCGCCGTTGAACTGCGATTGAAGAAGGAAGATACGTGTTACCGCTGTGAGGGCCGGCGGGGGAGACCTTTGACCGTGGCGATGACCCGCCGCAGGCCAGAGGAAGGCAGCGCGCTGCTCGCCTGCGCTGGAGATACGAGTTGTCTAGAGGAGGTCTGTCGGGCCGTTGTCGAGCGGAGGCGGTGCGGGCCGGAGCGCTCGTTCACGGCCTACGGCAGTTTCTGGACCGGGGACGCGAAGCGTGCGCTGCCGCGTGAAGCGGGGTCGGATGGCACGGTCCCGGCCAGGACCCGCGGCAAACAGCCGGCCTACCCGTCGGTGGCCGTGGTCCCGCTCGTGGCGGCCGATGAGACCATCGGGCTGGTGTTGCTGAAGAGCAAGAGGAGGGACTACTTCAGTGAGGGTGAGATCCGGTCCTACGAAGAAGTGGCGCAGACGC
>JAPLMO010000246.1 GCA_026386995.1 Planctomycetota bacterium
CGAGGAACCGCCCTTTCGAACGCGGTGGGTACGGAGACCCACCGCGCAAAGGTTAAGTGGCGCTGTAGTACTAATGGCAAGGTTTAGGTTCAAGAACAGGTGTGTGCCAGGGGCTACCGTGCCTGGGGATCGAACGGTGCGTCCACGCGATGCTGTTTGCGCGTGCCGCCGGTTTTTTCGGGCTTGTACGGGGCGAACGGCTGACGCCGCTCCGGCACGGGCGTCTCCAGATATTCCAGGAGCGTGTTGACGAACGGCCCCGTCTTGTCGCGATACGAGGGCGGGATGGCCGTCCGGACGATCGCCTGGACGAGTTGCCGGTACGGTCCGTCCGACGGCGTCGGCTGGGCGACCTCCCCGAAGAACGTCGACGACCGCCACGTCTTGGCCTGCGCCCCCCGGAAGTCGCGCCCTGCCACGTCCAGGGACTCCAGTTCCGGAAACATCTCGTTGCGGAACTCGGCCCAGAACGACTGGCCCTTGCCCCAATCGGCGATCTGGTCGAATTCCGTCAGGGTCCCGGCCGTGTACCGGCTGCGCACCTTCAGGCAGAAGAACTGGAACTGCTTCTCGGCGGCCGTCACGACCATCTTCTGGATGTCGGTCATCGTCTGCGGGTGCGGCGGGGCGTCGCCGATGACCACCACGATCCGCTGAGCATATTGCCCCGACGACCATATCTGCTTCGACAGGGCCGTCACCAGCGCATCGTACACGGCCTCCGGCAAGTCCCCTCCGCCCTTGGCCTCGATGCCCCGAATCGCCCGCGACAGCACGTCCGCGTTCGACGTAAATGGCACTGCTTTCGTCACGTAAGCATCGCCGTGGTCGCGGTAGAAAACCATGCTGAGGCGCGGCTCGTAACTGATGAGGTAGAAGGCCCGCATCAGTTTCGTCACGTCGCGCTGGATCCACCGGATGACCGATGTCATCGATCCCGTGCTGTCGACCGCCAGCGTCACGTCGAGATGGTCCAGCGTGAACCGCGTGAGTTCGAGTTCCTTCCGCCACTTCGGGTCGCCCGGGTTGGCGATTGCCTGGGCGGCCGGCAGCACCGGCGACGGACCCGTGTACGGCTCCACAGGCCGAGGCTTGAATGCCTCGTCGGGCGCCTTGGCCAGCGCCTCCTTCCAGAGACCATGCGTCCGCAAGCACAGGGCATCGGTCCCCTCCTCGGCGAACGTTTTGGCCGCCACCGGCACGGACCACGGCAGGTCGCCCAGGACGTATTCCGCCCGGAACACGCAGTTCAGTTGGCCCATCGTGCCGACGAGGTCGGTGATGAGCGCGCGGTCGCACCACTGCGCGAGGACCTGGCGCATCGCCAGAAGCGTCCGCATGTCGGACGAGTCCATGGAGTTGGTCTCGGCGAACAGGCCGCGGAACAGCCGCCGGTTCTCGTCGGTCGGCCCGGCCGGCGCGACCGCACGCACGAGGCCCGCCCGCAGGTCGCCCCGCAGGTGGCCCTTGGCGAGAAGCGACTGCCCGGCCTCGAGCCAGCGACCGCGCTGGTCCGCATCGAGCGACTTGAGGCGCGAGTGGAGCGCTTCCCAGGCGTAGACTCGCACGAGCGGCAGTTTGTCGGTGTCCAGGACCTCGAACAGAACCTGCGTGATCCGCGGGTCGTCGATCTGCGCCAGGCCGATGACAGCCATGGCACGGGCCATCCAGTCGTCGCTCTTGAGGTGCTTGCCGTACATGTCCAGGTAATGCACCACGAGCCTCTCGACGGCCTCGCGCATGACCGGCGTGAGAGGAACCGTCGGCGCGGCCCCGGGTGTGGGGGCTGCGTCGGCAGGAGAGGGCACGTCGGCGGGGAGAGAGTCGGCCCCCGGGACCGCCTCGGGGGCCTCGGGCTGGGCAGACGCCGGGTCGGAAGGGACCGCCGCGGCCGACACCCGCACGCAGGCCCATAGAACCAGCGCCGCCACGATCGCAACCCCGGCTTGGGCACCAGTCCGACGGCAAGGTCTCACGCCCGTTCCCTTTCCTGGCATGTCATGGCTTGGTAGTCTGCCACCATTGAACCTGTGGGGCAAGCATTTTGCGCGGCAAGGAAACCTGGGAAACCTGGGTAGCACCCGCAGGTGCCTATACGCCGGGGAATTCCGAAGTGCCGGAATGGATGGAGGCGGATGGCGGATGGCGGATGGGGGGCACGATTTCTTTGACCCCTCATGCGTCTAATATTAGAATGAAACCGCCGCGCGGTAACCGCCACGGCCGACAAAGAAGGGAATGTTATAATGGATAGTGTTGGGTCCACAGTAATCCCACGCATCCAGAGACAGTTGCCAAGGAGGGCAAAGAAAATGGCGCGCATCATTCCAGTGGTGGTTGTGGTCTGTGCTTCGATGTTCTTGTCGACAGCCCTCGTCTGTCGCAGCGAAGAGCGGAAACCCGCGCCGGAGGCTGCGAAGGCCCAAGCCGATTTGCCAAGCATCGATACGATTATCGCACGGACAGAAGACAAGATGAAGGATATTCAGGACATTGTGGCAGACCTTAGAATGACCGCCTCTGTTCCGGGTTTGGCGCAGCCCGTGACGGTCGTCGGCTCGCTGAAATGCCTGTCGCCTGGTATGTTCTTGATAGAAGGAAAAACCGGGAAATCTCCGGACAGCAACGAAGAACCGCCGCTCAAGGCCATCAAGATCGTGCTCAAAGGGGACATAGTACATACTGTTTTTGAATCGTCCGAGAAGGAGAAGTCGACGTGTATAAAGATGGATTACGCCGCCGTTGCGAAGCTCGCAAAGGAATACGCTGATGTTCCCGACATCAAGATAGACGTGCCACGGTTGCCCGATTACATCCATTACCTCAAGAATGAAAAGTCGGGCGGCGCCACGTTGAAAGTCCTCAGCGTCAGGGACAACCTGGCCACGGTGGAATGTAACTCCCCGGACAGCGGTCAACGGGTGGTCGCCGTCTTCGACCTCAAGAATGGCTGGGTTGTCAAGACGGAGTCTTACCGCGATGGGGTGCTGGACTCCACGATTGAACTTTCGAACGTTCGGACGAACACTGGACTGAACGAGAAGGAGTTCGAGTTCACGCCTCCCGCAGACATTAGAGTGTTGGATGGCGCCAAGATGTTCAGGGGGTTGGCCGAGAGCAGCCGCAAGTGGGCCGAGCGGCAGAAAGAAGAGAAAAAGGCCAAGGAATAGGCCGCCTCCGGCGCAGGGCAATAGCGCCGCGGAATGTCGTTTGGCGATATTCGCGGGCCACAATACAATAGCGGTTAATTGATTGGTGGCGCCGGGTTCCGGATCGGCAAGTCCGCGTACACGATGTCCGAGCCGAATACACTCTTCGCGGCCGCCACGACTTTCCCCTCGCGCGAAATGATGACGCTGAACCCGTACCCCCGCCATCCCTGAGGCCCATCCACGCTCCAGTTTGCCGCGATCAGGTGGTGCTTGAACTTCTTCACCTGCGCCGGCAATTTGTGATAGAACCATTCCGCGGGATATTCGGCGTCCGCCCAGGCGGTCGGATACAGCAGCGCCCACAAGTCCTTGCTTTGGTACTGTGGCACAATCGTGTAGATGTCGAAGCAGATCGCGAGGCCGACGCGGCCATACTCCGTGTCGAAGGTCTGGAGTCCCCGATTCCCATCCGTCGCCCACGATTTTTCCGCGTAGGGGTACGGTTTCAGTTTGCGGTAGTGCGCCACCACTTCGCCCTGCGGGCCGGCGAGGCAAACCGTGTTGAAGTAGCGCGGCTTGTCCGGGCCGTCGGTGAAGTCAACTTCGACAAAGGGAATCGTGAGGTAGATTTTCAGGTCTTTCGCCAGTTGGCAAAAGTGGCGGGTGGACGGTCCCGGCACTGGTTCGGCGACTGGCGCGGGGTTCCGGCCGACATAGGCTTTCTCGATCGGCCGGCCTGCCACGAGCCAGTTCGTCTTCGCGTCTTGCGATAGATAACCGGTGATCGATGCCTCGGGGAGGACGACGATCTTCGCCCCGTTCTGGGCGGCTTGCTTGACCAGTTCGGTCAACTTCCGGGTGTTGGCGGCCACATCGCCAAACTCGGAAGAGCACTGCACGGCCGCCACTTTGACCGTCGGCGGTATGGCTTGCCGGGCTGGATGTTGACAGCCGGCGGGCAGCGCCCCCGCGAAAAAGAGGCCCACGAGGACGGTGTGATGCAGGAAGAGACGGCAGAATCGTCGATGACGCGAAGTCGATTGAGCCGATGCGGAATTGTTTGAGCGCGCCCGCTGGGGGATCGCCCGTTGGGTTGCCGCGCACTCGCCGCGAAAAATCATGGCGGCATGTTAACCTTCCAAATCGGCGTGTCAAACAGAATACGCGACGGGCGCGGGTAGGGTTCCTGCGGCGGCCCACCCGAGCCCCCATATCGAACGCCAAGGGGGACGCCACCCAGTTCTGTGGCGATATTGCTCCATGTGTCGTGTGTGAGGCTGTTGGCACGGCATGGGCGGCTCAGCCCTGGCGATGCGATACCCGGTGCTGCAAAACCTGCGTGCTGCGATAGGCTGCGCTGCGATACCTTGACAGGCGGCCTTCCGGAGCCTCTAATGTCTGGTTCACCCGCGTCCTGAAAGGCGCTAGGGGTGCATCCGGAGGCGGTGTCGGCCTGGTGCGATGGCTTCGGATATTGCCGGCCGGGGCGCCGTGCCTCCGGCCTGGCGCGTGACCTGAAGGCGCGGAGTCGAGCAATTTAGTCTTGGGTGTTTGCGCGGCGGGTCTCCGTGCTCGCCGCGATAGCGGGGATTCCGGCGTCAGCGCAGCGGGTACGGAGACCCGCCGCGCACATTAAAAAGAACCTGCCCTATGCGAGGGCGAGACTTCGCGTTAAACGGTCATCAAGGGGCGCTTGAGCGGGCGCGGCCATACCTCCTGACGGCGATGATTCCCGTCGTTGTCCTGGCGGTAGGCAGCCTCGTGCTGGAATACGGCTTTCGCGTCGCGTCCGACACCTACCACATCCTCCACTGGATCGAGTTGATCGCGCTGGCCGGGATGATGCTGGACCTACCGCTGCGGCTGCTGCTGGCCCGCGACCGCCGCGCGATGCTGCGGTTCCGCTGGATGGAGTTCTCGGTGGCCGTGGCCTTCGTGCTGGCGGTGGCGATCTATCACGTGGCGGGGCTGGAATCGTCGCGAAGGCTGACCCTGTTGACGGTCCAGATCGCGATTATCGTCAGCGTGGTCATCCGGCTGACGGAGGTCCACCGGTTCCTGTCGGCGCTGCGTGTGCGGCCGGCGCTGATCCTCATCGGCAGTTTTGCGACGCTGATCGCCGCCGGAACGGGCCTCCTCCTGCTGCCGGCGGCCACCGCCACGGGCCGGCCCGAGACGGCCTTCATGGACGCCCTCTTCACCGCCACCAGCGCCGTCTGCGTCACGGGGCTGACGGTGGTGGACACAGGCAATCACTTCACGCCGTTCGGGCAATACGTTGTCCTGACGCTCATCCAGATGGGCGGCCTGGGCCTGATGACCTTCGGGTCGGTCTTCGCGCTGTTCCTTTGGCGCGGCATGCGGTTGCGCGAGGCGATGGTGCTGCGCGAGGTCGTCTGCCACGACCTGGCGGCCGAGGTCAAGCGCGTGGTCCTGTTCATTCTGATCGCCACGTTGTGCATCGAGGGGCTCGGCGCCCTGCTGATGCTTGGCACGTGGAACGCCGCCAATAGCGGCAGCGCGATTGCGGCGGCCGACCGGCTTTTTTACAGCGTGTTCCACAGCGTCTCGGCCTTTTGCAACGCCGGCTTCGGACTTTACGGCGACAACCTCATGGCCTTCCGCCGCACCTGGCAGGTGAACCTTGTGATCACGGGCCTGATCATCCTGGGCGGCCTGGGTTTCGGCGTTCTGTACAACGTGGTGCGGATGGTCAAGTACGGGATGTTTTCGCGCGAGCGGCTGGCCCCGCTCGCGAAGCGGCGCATGACGCTCCAGTCGAAACTCGCGATCCTTGCGACGGCGGGCCTCCTGGCGGGCGGCACGCTTCTGGTCTACGTCTTCGAGACGTACCAGAGCCGGCCCGGCGTCTGGAAGGCCACCGCCTATATGGGCGAGGAGAACGCGAAGGACGACGCCGCGGGCGTGTCGGTCGTAGGCGGCGGGGCGACGGAGGAGAAGTCGCCGATGGGCGAGACGTGGGCCGAGCGCCTCGTCAACTCATGGTTCCTCTCGGTCTCGTCGCGCACCGCGGGTTTTAACTCGACCGACACCAACCGCCTCTCGCCGCCGACGAAGTTCCTCGTGGTGGTCCTGATGTTCATCGGTGCATCGCCGGGCTCGACGGGCGGCGGCATCAAGACCGTGACGTTTGCGGTCATCTGCCTGGGCATCTGGTCGGCGCTGCGCGGCCGGCCGCACGCCCAGGTGTTCCACCGCACGGTTCCCTGGGATACCGTGACGAAGGCCCTGGCGCTGCTGGCGGTGGCGGCGCTGTGGGTGGCGGCCGTCAGCATGATCATTTGCGCCTGGGGCCTGAAGGACGGGGCACGCTTTACGTTCCTCGACGTGCTGTTCGAGACTACCTCGGCGTTCGGCACGGTGGGCCTCTCGACGGGGGCCACGCCGCTCCTGAGCACCTTCGGACGCCTGCTGATTATCCTGACGATGTTCTTGGGACGCATCGGGCCGCTGACGCTTCTGCTGACGCTCCAGCGCCGGGCGAAGACGTCGGCCCGATACACGTACCCGACCGAAACCGTGGCAACGTCGTAAGGACGCGCCGCACAACGACAATGCGCCAATATGTTCAGCCGGCGACCTCGCCACGGCGAGTCTTCGACTTGGCCGCCGCGCGGCTGGCGCAAAGGAGGCAGCGATGAAACGCTTCATGGTCATCGGGCTTGGCCGGTTCGGCCGGCGCCTGGCACAGGCGCTTACGGAGGCCGGGCACGAGGTCATTGCCATCGACAAACGCGAGGAACTCGTCGAGCACGTCCGCGACGAGGTCGCCCTGGCGGTCTGCCTCGACGCGACCGACCCCGAGGCCCTGAAGTCCCAAGGGGCCGGCGACCTGGACGCCGCCGCCGTCTGCATCGGCGAGGACTTCGAGTCCAACGCCCTGACGACCGCCACGCTGAAGTCCCTCGGCGTCCGCCTCGTCATCAGCCGCGCGTCCACCGAAATCCAACGCCGCATCCTCTCGGCCATCGGGGCCGACCAGGTCGTCTTGCCCGAGGAAGAGGTGGCCGACCGCGTCGCCGCACACCTGGCCAACCCCAACGTCCTGGAGCACCTGGAATTGGCTGAGGGGCACAGCCTCGTTCAGATTCGCGCCCCCGCCGATTGGCAAGGCCGCACCCTCGGCGAAATCGATCTGCGCCGCAAGCACGAAGTCAACCTCGTGGCGATCAAGCGGACCATCGTCTCGCGCACGCCCGAGGGGGGCGAGAGCGTTGAGCAGCAGGTCGTGGACCTGCCGCTGGCGCACACCGTGATCCGCGAGGGGGACGTGCTGGTTCTGGTCGGGTCGACCGAGAGCCTGGCGAACCTGCCGTCGTAGAGGTGTTTGTCTAGGCTGTTTTCGGCTTCGGCTTGGTCTTGATAGGCGGCAGGGGAGCGCACTCGCCGGGGGCGATCTCGGGCGTCGGCGAAAGATACTTTTCGGCCGCCATCATCTTCTTGACGCGGCGGGCATGACGCCCGGCCTCAAACGGCGTGGTCAGCCAGACCTCGATCATGCGGCGGATGAGCTCTTCGCCCAGCAGGTCGGCCGCCAGGCACAGGACGTTGGCGTCATTGTGACGTCGGCTCATCTCTGCCGTCAATTCGTCATGGCAGAGTGCCGCCCGGATGCCCGCCACCTTGTTGGCCGTGATGGTCATGCCGATGCCCGAGCCGCACATGAGGATCGCGCGGTCGGCCTTGCCGCTTGCCACCTTCAGGCACGCCGGAATGGCGTAATCCGGGTAGTCGCAGGAATCCTCGCCTGTAGCGCCGCAGTCGATGACCTCGTGCTTCCACTCGATCAACAAGGACTTCATGCGTTCTTTCGTGGCATAGCCGCGATGGTCGCTACCTAATGCGATTTTCATCAGGCTGTCTCCGCCAAGCGTGCAGCAATGGCCTTTTCAAGATGTCCGGCGCAGGTCCGGTACTCGTTCAAGTCGCCGCCGATGGGGTCCGCAATGGCCTCGCCCGTCGGGTCCACCAACGCGACGCGATCGGCCACCTCGGGCGCCAGCCGCATGACCGCTTCCTGGTGGCTCCGGGTCATGACCCAAATATAGTCAGACGCCAGGAGTACGTCAACGGTGATTGGCCGGCTCTTGTGGTTGCGGATGTCTATGCCGCGCTCGTGCATGGCCTCGATCGCGTTGGGGCTTGCGGCGGAGTCGGGCATGGCGGCGGTGCCGGCGCTCTCGACGTCGATGCCGTGGCGGGCCAGTTCTGCCGGCGAGCAGCCGAGCCGGTCGGCCAGCATCTTGGCGGCAAGGCCCTCGGCCATGGGGCTGCGGCAGAGGTTCCCGGTGCAGACGAAAAGGTACCGCGTCCGGGCCATGCGCTCCAGGCGCCGGGCGGGGATCGCATCCTCGCGCAGAATCTTGTAGGTGTCGTCTTGTGTAATGCGGACAACCGTTGAGGCCCGCGCATAGGGCGTCGGGCCGGCGTCGATCACCAGTGCCACTTTGCCCGAAAGGTCGGCGAGGGCCTCCGATGCCTGCCGGGGCGCCGGCCGGCCGGCAAGATTCGCGCTGGAGCCGACCACCGGGACGCCCGCGGCCCCGAGGATCGCCGCTGCGACCGCATGGGCAGGGCACCGCAGGCCGATCGAGCCTTCGTAGTAGATCGCATCTTCGACGAGGCCCGCAGGCTCGCCCGCCTGCGGCCGGCGGTCCGGAAGCACTAACGTCAACGGCCCCGGCCATGTCTTACGCATCAGGCGGCGGGCAAGCGGCGAGAGCGGCCCAGCGTAACGCTCGGCCTCGTCGCGGCCGGCCAGGTGAAGGGTGAACGGCTTGTTCGGAGCGCGGCTCTTCAGGTGCGACAGGGCCGCCACGGCCTCGACATTGACGGCGCTGGCGCCGACCCCGTAGACCGTCTCCGTCGGGAAGACCACCAGATCGCCGCGCGCCAGGGCCGAGGCGGCCTCGCGGATGGCCGCCAGGTCGCGCACGGGATCGGTCGCCTTTAATACGCGAGTTTCCATCGCCTATTCCTAACGGCCGGGTATTTGAGCATGTCCCAGCGCAGAAAAAGAACACTGCACTTCGCACACCGATTAGAGTGGCTGGGGATTGGAAAGTCAAGCGTGGGGAATGTCGCGCTACCTACGAGGGCGGCTCTCATATTGTAGCGCTGGGGTTTATCCCCCGCGTGTTCGTCACGCGGGGCACAAGGCCCCGCGCTACGGCTTATACTACCGGTGGCTTGCCTGGATCTCCGCCAGCGTCTCGCGCGGGACGGCCAGCAGCGCCTTGGCCATTTGCGGATCGAATTGCTGGCCGGCCAACTTCCGGATCTGCTCCAGGGCCTCGTCGATGCTCATCACGGCCCGGTACGGACGCGGGCTCGTCATGGCGTCCATCGCATCGGCGATGGCCAGCAGTCGCGCCACCACGGAAATCTCTTCGCCGGCCCGCATGTCGGGGTATCCGGTCCCGTCGTACGACTCGTGGTGTGCCCGGACGATGTCGGCGACTTCGCCGAAAAAGTCGAGGGCCTTCAGGAAGTTCGCGCCGGCCTCCGGATGGCGGCGGACGACTTCCCACTGCTCGGGCGTCAGCGACCCCGGATGGTTGACGACGAATTCCGGAATGATGATCCGCCCCAGGTCATGCAGCCGGGCCGAGATCTGGAGTGCCCCGATCTGCGGCTGCGTCAGTTCCATCGCCGGGGCGATCTGTTGAGCATACGCAAGCACGCGCCGGCTGTGGCCCTTCAGGTACGGATCGCGGTTCTCGACCGCCTCGGTGATGCTCTCGAGGGCGGCGTAGATCTGGCACCGCTGTTGATGGTGAATCTTGGCGGTCATGATGGCCGGGCCCATGACCTTCGTCAGTTCGGTCGCGTCCTTGATGTCCTGGGCGCCGAAGTCTTCCGCGTCCGCCGCACGGTGCAGGACCGCCACGCCCATGGCGTGCCCACGGGCCTGGATCGGGACCACCAACAGGTGGCCTTCCCGCCAGAGCGACTTCTCGTCGTTGTGCACGATGACGCTTTCGGCGATGTTGTCGATGTGAACGCAGTTGCCCGTCTCTGCCGCGCGGCAGAGGACACCCGACCTCAGGGGGGAACGGAGCCAGCACAGGGCCGGCGGGTCCTCGGCATCCGGGTGGGCCCGGACCATCAGGCCCACCGCCGCCTCTTGCACCTCGTATAGCGCGACGGTGCTGGTCAGGCACGGGACGCGGTCGCCGATCAGGTCGGCGCACAGGCCCAGGAGGTCCTCCAGTTCGATGATGCCCATCAGGGATCGCGCAACGTTGGCCGAGGCCGCCATGTCTTCCATCTGGCGGGCCATGCGCTTGCTGGAGAGCACGAGGTCGTGGCTGGCGATCTGGAGTTTCTGCGACAGTTGGGCCTCGGCCGCCTCGTGCCGTGTGTTAGCCTCGGCCAGTTCGGTGAACCGCTTCTCAAAGGCCTGGCGCTCGCGTCTGCTGCGGACCGAGCGGCAGACGGCCCGCGTCAAACTCTCCAGGTCGAACGGCTTGGGGAGGTAGTCCGAGAATCCGAGGCGCAGGGCCTCGACGCTGGTTTCCAGGTTTCCCCGGCCGGAGATGGCCACGAGGCCGAGGTCCTCGTTGATGTCGCGCGCCAGGCGCGCCAGCGCCAGGCCGTCCATGCCGGGCATCAGGAGGTCCGTGACGAGGCAGTCGAACGGCTCGCTACCGAGTTTCTCCAGGGCCCGCGCGGGGTCAGTCTCGGATTCGACGTACCACGACGGGTCGGCCTCGCGCAGGGCCTCGGCCGCCAGCATGGCGATCTCCGGCTCGTCGTCGACGACGAGGATCCGCGCTTCCACGTCCGACCGAACGACTTCCGCGCTTGCCGAACCCATCATCGCCCCTTTCCCGCAAGATAATGGAGGCCGAGCGATACATGGCCGCCGGTCGCTCGGCCTCCGTTATTTATAAGCCACGGTGAGGGCTAGCCGCGAGAGCGAGGGGGGAGGGAGAAGGCGTCGCCGCTCACCGTGGAAGTTTTATTGTCGGACGGGCCGGCCGACTTCGGCGAAGGCCTGCCCACTCCGTATATCGACTCCTTTCGAAAATTCGTGCAGCAGAATCCGCAAATTTTTTCGCGGCAACTGGTACTACTGCGTCACTCCCAGATTGTAGCGCGGGGGTTTATCCCCCGCGTGGTCCTTCGCGGGGCACAAGGCCCCGCGCTACATCGCTTACAGATTCGCGCGGCGGGTACGGAGACCCGCCGCGCTAAGTAGCGCTGTGGCACTAGCCTTTTGCAGGCTGCGCCGCCCGAAATGTCAGGCGGACCGTCGTGCCGCGACCGGGCGACGATTCCAGCGTCACCTGGCCGCCGCTGGCGACGACCGCGCGATAAGCCTTCGGCAGTCCGAGGCCGCGCCGCCGTCCCGCATCGCGGCCGCAATAGAACGGATCGAAGGCACGCGCCCGCACCTGCGGGGCCATGCCCGGGCCAGTGTCGGTTACGGCGAGGCGGACCGTTTCCTGGGGGCCGAGCAGCTGCACGGCGACCGTGACGGTGCCGCCAATGCCGTTCGCGCAGGCGTCCAGGGCGTTCTTGATAATCTCCCGAAGTGCGCCGGCAACCTGCTCGCGGTCCACGCGAATTGGGGCGGCGGTGTCGGGCGCACTGAGTTGCAGCGCCGGCCCATTGGGCTCGGGCCCACGCCGAAATTCAGCCACGACCTCGCGGGCCAGCGCGGCGGCGTCCACCTCGGCGAGTTTCGGCGCCGGCGGATGTGCGAACTGACGCAGGTCCGCAAGGATGTCACTTACGCGCGCGGCCTGCTGAATGATTGTCTTGAGCATGTCCTGGCGGGCGGGGACCTTCTCGTCGGCGGCCAACTGCTGGGCACGCCCGCTGATGATCGCCAGGGGATTGTTGATTTCGTGGGCTGCGCCGGCGGCCATCTCGCCCAGGGCCGCGACGTTACGCCGCTGGACCCGCTCGTGCTCGGCGGCAGAAAGATCGCGATTGACCTCGGCGAGTTGCTCCGACAGGTTCACCAGTTGCGACTCGGCCTGGACCCGCTTCAGCGCGGCAGCGGCGGTGGAAGCCAGGGCCGCCAGTTGAGCCGCCTCCTGCGGTGGCAGGCCGCCCATGGCGGGCTTGGCCGACAGGACGAGACCCCCGACAAGAGTGTCGCCGGCAGTCATCGGGACCGTGTAGAAGGGCCCGAAGCCGAGTTTGGCTCCGTGCCGCTGGAACAGCCAGGACTCCGCCCCCTCGGCCCGGCCGGGCAGGGCGGGAACGGTCGCCGCCAGGAACCCGCTTACGGCCGCGTCGCTGCAATCGCCCTTCTTGAGGCCGTGAATGAAATGCTCCGTCGTTCCGTCGGCCGCGCCGAGAACTCCCTCCACGTAACTGTCCTCGCGCGATACCATGTACACGACAACGGTCTCGATGCCGAGGACCTCTCGCATGTGCGCCGCAACCGCCGTCAGCACGTCCTTGGCAGAGCGGTGCGCAGCCAGGTCGCCGGTGAGGCGCACGAGGAGGTCGGCCTGGCGGGCGGCGGCCTCCACGCGGCGGCCCTCGCGATACTGCGCGCGGTACATCCGCCCCAGTTGAACGCGGGCCGCCGGCAGAACGGCCTGCATTTGCCCGGGCGTCGGCGACGACTGAAGGCCGGCGGGCTCGGCGTTCAGGGCGAAGGCCGATGCCACCTGGCGGCCGATCTGGTCGGCGGAAGCGATTGAGAGGCCCAGACGCTCCGCCACCTCGGTTGTGCTGTCGCGAAGTTGCTCGGAGGCTTGGTAGCCGAAACCTTCCTGGCGGACCACGAGGTCGGCCAGGCGCACGACCTGCGCCAGGGCCACGGTCGCCTGCACGCCGGCGGGCGGCACCTGTGCCTGATGGTGCAGCCAGATGACGTTCTGGAGTGTTTCGGAAAGCCCCCAGCGGCTCGCCAGTCGCTTGCCGACGGTGGCGTGATCCACGTGCAGGACTTTGTGCTCGGCCTCTACGAGGTCCGTGCCGACCGATGTGGCATGATCGAGCACCTGCCTGTAGGCGCGCGGCAGGGTGACCGCGAGGGCGATTTGGCCGAAATCATGAAGGATGCCCGCCAGCAACGCCTGCGGCGGCGGAATCGTTCCGAGACGATTGGCGATCGCCTGGGCGGCCATGCCCGTGGCCAACGTGTGACGCCACAGACGGGCGAGGTCCAGGTCGACCGCGACTTGTGCATCGACGATTTCGACGCCCAGCAGGTCGGCAACGATCGCCTCGAACGGGACGGCCGCCAGCACAGCATCGATGCTCGTGATGCTATCGGAGGGACTGCCGAGGTCCAACGCCAGACGCACGGCGCGCATCGACAATGTTGCATCGGACTCCAGGATGAGTTGCAGGTCGCGGCGGTTGGGGCGAGGCGCGGCAAGGTTCGAGAGCAGGCGATGGGCTACGCCGGGCAGCGTCGGCAGCGAGTCCACCTCGTCGAGGAGGACTTCGATCTTGCGACGCTGAAGACCCAAGGCGCCCATGCGCTAGGTTCCTTTGCCGCGACCCGCTTGCACGCTCAGATGTGCAAGAGTTCCGAGATCTTGTTGACGAGTTCGTCAATCTGGAACGGCTTCCGCAGGTAGGCGTGCACGCCGAGGTCGTAAAGGCTCTGGACCTTGTCCTCCTCGATCAAGCCGCTGATGATGATGATCCGCGTATCCTCAAGCGACGGGTTAGCCTTGATGGCTTTTGTGACGACGTCGGCGTTGATGTCCTGGAGCATGTAGTCCAGGACGATGGCGTCCGGGTGGAACTGCTGCGTCAGGATGCCCGCGTCGTAGCCGCACGAGGCGGTCTTGACCTCGAAGCGGCCGTCGCGCTGGAGGGCATCGACCAGCATCTCGACGATGTCCGGCTCGTCGTCGACGACCAGTATCTTCTTCTTGCCGGAGTCGAGGTTCGAGAGCGGGATGCCGTTCTCCCTCATGAACTTCGTCAGGGCATCCCGCGGAATCCGGCGAAACCGCGAGCCGGGCACGTAGAATCCCTGGAGTTTACCCGCGTCGAAGCAGCGGATAATAGTTTGCTGGCTGACACGACAAATCTTTGCGGCCTCGCCTGTGGAGTAGACTTCCTTCATAATGTGCTCCCTCGCTCGCACCCCTCGTGGCATGTTGGGGAGGTCCGGCACAGATTCCCTATCTCCCCTATATTGCCACATTATCTATCGGCCCCGGCGAGAAGTCAACTTAAAATTTTCGGGTTGTCAAGGTGGGTAGGCGTGGAAGGCAGGGAGGCGAAGGTCTGATAACCTTCATAGTAACGCGAGAACTCGGTAAGAATCCACGCCCAGAGGGCGTGGCTTTAGGAAGGCCCCCCCAAGGGGGCCGTAAAAACAGGCGGAGCCCCCTTGGAGGTACCCGTTCCATTCCGTACTCGATTCGCCTTGACCGAGTTCCGCTCCCTTCCGGCCCCCGACACGGTAGCCTGCACAGTCCTGGCCAATCCCGCCCACCACAGCAACTATGCCGAGGGTCAAGACCGCCACTCCGGGCCTCTCTACGCAACATGGCCATTCTTGGCCCCGAAAAGCTATACGCCGGATCGCTCCGAAGCTCTTCGGGTCGCACGGCCAGAGGCCGTGGGTTTAGCTCGTACTAAACAAAAAGGGCCGGACCTTGTGGCCCGGCCCGTCAAGATACACGCCAGTAGTGCGTCAACTTTAATTGTGTGGGTGCCACGGCTGCGCAGTTTGCAGCCGTGCGTTGTCGCCCACGACCACGGCTGCACAAGGCGCAGCCGTGGCACCCACAGATTTAGTCCTGACAGGCTACTAGGGCAAGGAAGTCGTTATCCAAGACGCAGTTACATCTCCGCGGCCGCGCACGCGGTCCCGGTTGCGACCCGGATGCCTGTGGCGGAGCGGGTTTACCAGGTTTTCCCGGTTTTGCCAGAATCGGGGTTCTGGCCGCCGGTGCGGCCGAAGTCTGTGATGTTGGTGTTGGTGTTCTTGTCTTTGAGCGTGTTGCCGCTGCCCGCACTGCCGGCCTTGGCCGCGGCCTTCTTCTCGTCGGCGATCCTTTTCAGGAGGGCCTCTGCCTGGCCGCTCCTCGGGTCGATGCCGAGCACCTGCTTGGTGATGCTCTCGGCGCTGCGGTAGTCTTGCTTGTTAAGCGAGTCGGTTGCCAGTTCGAGCATGAGGGCGATGGCCTTGTCGCGGTTCGGCTTTTCGTACTGGTCCAGGAAGGCCTGCTTCTCGTCGCCCTTAAGCGACGATGACTGGGCCTTGGCCGTCAGGGCGGCACTCATATACAGCCGCACAATGCTTTCCTTCGCGGTGCGGATCTTGGCGGGATTCTTCTTGTCGTCGGGCATGGCCAACTCGGTTTCGATTTGCTTCTGGAAGGCGTCGACCTGCGCGAGGACCTTCTTAACGGGTGCTACGGCCTTCTCCATCTTCGAATCGGCGCCTGCGGCCGGGGCGGCGCCTGCCGCACCGGTGGCAGCATCGGCTCCTGGTACAGCGGGTGCATCGGTCTTGTCGGGGTCATCCGTTTTCCAAGGCACGGCCTGGGCCAATGCAAAACTTGTAAGGCCCAAAGCCAGGGCCAGAATCAGTCCCCCATGAACGGCGGTCTTCATAGGCGTCTCCTTATGGATCGAACCGCGGCGACACTTACCCCCTGTGCCGGACGGATCAACCGGCGGTATTAGCGGTATTATACGGTGTTCCAGGTGTCCCACAAGGCGAAAAGGCGCCCCAGCCGCTCCCGGCGCCGAGGCATGGCTACCGTGCGATGGCCTTGACGGTGTCGACCCAGGCCCGCGCAACCTGTTCATCCTTTGCCTCGGCCAGGATGCGCAGGATGGGCTCGGTGTTGGATGCCCGCACGTGCAACCAGCCGTTGTCCCACGAGAGGTGGAGGCCGTCCCGCGTATCCGCCCGCGCCTCCGGAAAACGTTTTCTGACGGCCTCGAGCGTAGCCTCGGTCCCGGCCGCCGGATCGCGCAGCACGATCTTGTCTTTGAGCATCGTATAAGCGGGCAACTCGGCCGCCAGTTCACTCAGCCGCAGCCGCCGCGAGGCGAGCATCTCCAGCACCAGGGCCGCCCCGACCAGCGAGTTTCGCACCGGGGCTATCCGCGGATCAATCACGCCGCCGTTGCCCTCGCCGCCGATGACGCAGCCGTTCTTGGCGATGGCCTCGGCCACGTTCACCTCGCCGACGGGCGTGCGGTGGAGCACGACGCCAGCCTCGGCTGCCACGGCGTCCATCATCCGCGAGGTCGACAGGTTGCACGCCAGCGGCCCGCGCTGGCGCATGAGGCGGTATCGGGACGCAAGGGCCAGCGTGTATTCCTCGCCGATCGCGCGGCCGGTCTCGTCAACCAGGGCAAGGCGGTCGGCGTCGGGGTCCAGCGCAAAGCCCACGGCGGCGCCGTGTCGGCGGACGGCCTCGCACAGGTCGCCGAGGTTTTCCGGCAGAGGTTCGGGAGGGCGGCCGAAGCGGCCGGTCGGCTCGCCGTTGATGACCATGCAGGCGCAGCCGAGGCGATCTAGGAGCATTGCCATCTCGAGCGCGCCGGCGCCGTTAGTCGCATCGACCACCACGCAGAGGCGCGCGCGGCGGACGCTCTCGGCGTCGGTAATCGCCAAGACGCGGTCGACGTGCACCTGGGCGGCCTCCGGCGCGGGCCGCCCGGCGGGAATCCGCTCGGCGGGCACTTCCGCGAACGCCTGCCTCTCGTAAAGGTCGAGGACGCTGCGGCCTTCGTCGCGCGAGAGAGCCATCCCAGCAGGCGAAAGCAACTTGATGCCGTTCCATGCGACGGGGTTGTGGCTGGCGGTGATGACCGCCCCGCCTGCGGCCCCCGCGTGCCGCACGAAGACCGCCACGCCGGGCGTCGAGAGGATGCCGGTATCGTAGACCATGCACCCCGCCGCCGCCAGGCCGGAGCGAAAGGCGTCGGCCAGCATGGCACCCGACGGCCTCGAATCGCGGCCGAAAACCACCGTGCCGCCCGTCAGGTGCGTCCCGAACGCCAGGCCGAATCGCACGGCCTCGCGCGGCCCGAGGCCGTCGCCGATGATGCCGCGGATACCCGAGATGCTGATGATCAGTTGGCTCATGGCGGCATTATCGGCCCGGCCTGCGGACACAGGCAAGGAAAAAGAGAAGCCCTGGGAAAGGGGGGCACCGCGATTTGCGCGGCGGGCCTGTCGCCTGGGCGAAGTCGCCGGCTGAACGTGCCGCCGGGCTTTTGACGTTTTCCCGGCCTGCCCGCCAATCTTAAGGGCGGGTTCCCGCCGTTCGCCGTTCACTTTGAACTTTGAACCTGCCGTTTTCGCCCCAACGGGGCGGCGGATTGTAGCCACCCTGGCACGGCAGGCGTGCCGTGGCCTGACGGCGGGTGAAGCACCGGCCGCCGCAAAGCGGGCGGTGCGCAACCCGTGGGAACGATTGTGAATTGACGGGTCCGCCCCAACGGGGCGGCGGAATGTAGCCACCCTGGCACGGCAGGCGTGCCGTGGCCTGACGGCGGGTGGAGCGACGCCGCTTTCGGCGTCGCGCAACCCGTGGAGAGTTCGTGTTTCAACGCATCCGCCCCGGAGGGGGCGGAGGAATCGCCGGGCACAGGCGTCCTTTCGTCGCTCCGAAAATCTCCTTCGCCCCGCCGGGGCGAAAAAGGAAAAGAAGAACCCCGACCCCTTTTCCGATTTCCACGGGTTTCGCGTCGGGCCGCCGTGCGGCCGCGCCGCTCCACCCGCGGCTACAATCCGTCGCCCCATTGGGGCTGACTTTGGATTTCGATCTGCCGTTTTGCTGTTAACTTGAAACCTGAAACCTGGAACTTTGAACTGCCGTTAAGGTGCATCCGAGAGGAGTTGATCGCTTATGAGCAATCGCGGCGGGTGTCGTTGACGCCGTGACCCGCCAGACAATCGAATATACTCCACCTACTCCTACGGTTACGCAAGCCTCGCCGGGGGAGTTCGCGTTTGAGGATGAATGAAGAAATGGTTTACGGATGGCAAAAAAGATTGGACAACGTTCCCGTGTGTGGCGAGACTGAGGATAACTGGCAAGACGGTGGAAAGCCAGTGGAATGCGGGTGGTAGAACCTCATTGGGGAACAGCGAGGCATACGAAAGGTGGCAAGCCGATGCCTATATTCAGACCAGGCGCAGATGCGTATTGCAAGGTAGTGGAGGGTCGGAAAAAAGTCGTGGTTATCAAGGCAAAGGAGTTTGAGAAGTTCAATTCATCCGTCTTGGGCTTGGGTGATATCAGGAGGGAGTCTAGTGCACAGGATGTGGTTGTGGCTGTTTTGGATCTGCAGGGTTTCACGAATTTCTGCAAGCAGGTAGACCCTCAGTTGTCTGTGCCTTTGTATTTGCACGAATTTCTTGAGTGGGTTTTTACGTCGGTACGGAGTGCAGCGATTTATAAGTGCTTTGCAAAGGGATTCCGCTTGTACCATGGCCTGCCGTTCTTCGCGAAATTCCAGGGGGACGGCCTGATGTTCCTTTGGGAGACAGTTGGCATGAGTGTGATACAACAGCATAATATCTTGGTATCCCTGAATCACATGTGCGAAAATTATCGACTGTATTTGCTAGAGCGGCTGAAGTTCAAGTTTTGTGAGCCGCCGACGGGGCTGCGGTGCGGAGTGGCTAGGGGTACGGTTTTCTCGGTCGGGGACGGCAATGACTTCGTTGGTCCGTGCATAAACCTTGCTGCGCGTCTCCAGAATTTGGACGGGGCAACGTTCGCGTTCTCTCGTTGTGGGTTTAACCCTGAAGGGGTGTGGACGGGGAAGGCAAGTGGGCATATGGAAAACTGGATACTTAGGAAAGTTGCGATCAAGGGTATGGGGGAGAGCGAGTTGGTGTATTTGAGGAAGGAGGAATTTGAGGCGATGAGTGAAGAAGACAAGGGTAAGTACCGGGTCCCATGACTTGTTAATGCGAGAGTTTGGGCGGTATCGTTCTCGTGCGCCCGGTCCCGTTGGAGCAAACGGCGATATGCCGCGCGATGTGACATAAATGGCGAAACCGCTTTGCCGCCCCGGAGGGGCGAGACTGATTTCTAGCCACGGTGCGAAAGCCCGTGGGACGAAGAAGGATGCGACCCTTCCATTTTCCTTTTTTGTTTTCAGCCCCGTGCGGGGCTCTACAAAAAATAGAAAAAGAGAGGGGGCGTTGTGTTGCTTCACCACGGGTCCGCCATAAAGACGGGCGGATCTTCGACTCGCCCGTGGCTAGAAATCAGTGCGGTCCGCCGGGCCGTGGCTCATTGGTGTTTTCGGTTTGCAGTTTGATTAGTCATTGCTTTTTGCCGTTTGCCTTTTCCTCTTTACGTCCCGGCGTCGCCGAACCGCGCGAGGGCTTTCTCGGCGTACTCGGCCACCTGCGGGGCGGTGTCGCGGAGCAGGGCGGTCAGGGTGGCGCGGGCCTGCACGATCGCCTCGCCGCGGGCCACGCCTGCCAGCCGCGCTGAGGCCGCAACCTTCCCGAGCGCCGACGCCGCCAGCCGCCGCACGTTGCCCTCGTCGGACCGCGCGCACTGCACGAGGAACACGAGGGCATGTTCGCCGCACAGTTCCCCCGCGGCCCAGACGGCGCGGGACTGCACGCGCACTTCCGCTGATTCCCGGAACCGCGCTTCCAGCCGCGCGGCAATCTCGGCCGGATGATACAGGCGCAGGCCCTCGACGAGTGCCTGGGCCTCCTCGCGGTCGGCGACGAGCATGCGGCCGATGCAGCGGTCGAGGTCGGCGGTGGGGGCAGGGGCGGGCGGCTGGGTGTCGCGCGGGGGCGCGTCGAAGTCGTATCCCTGCGCGGCGGGTCGGGAGACCCGCCGCGCGGATTCCTGCTCGGCGGGCGAGCCGACGCCAGTCCCCTGCGCGGCGGGTCCCCGCCCAGGCGGGTAAACTCCGACCCACCGCGCGGATTCCTGCCGGCTCTCGGCTTGCTCGGCGGCCTCTTCGCCGCGCTCTGTCAGTTCCAGCACCGGGCGCGTGCGGTCGCCGCCGCGTTTCAGGTGTCCGCTGCGGATCAGGTCTGCGATAACCTTCTTCACGGCGTCATGGTTGGCGCGGACCGTGCCGTACGCGGGGTTGCGGTCGAGGCGCCACTGCACGATGTCTTTGTCGCGAGAGCCGGTTACCACCTGGGCGATGCGGCCTGCGCCGAGCGGAAACCGCAAGTTCTGGACGCACGTGAGGATGGCTGCCGCAACGGCCGCATGGCGACCCGTGGCGTTACTCCTCGGCCCCTGCGGCGCGCGCGGCGAGGGGCTTTTTCTCGGCTCTCCGGCGCGAAGCGGCGGTGCGGCAAGGCGCGGCAGCGCGCCCGCCGCGGTCTTCCGCGTCTCTCGCGGGGCGCATCGGTCGCACGTGCCGCACACCAGGTCGCTCTTCTCGCCGAAGTAGTTGAGGATGTACCTGCGTCGGCAGACGTTGCCGTTGATGTAGTCCTCCATCGCTTCCAACTTCTCTTCTTCTCCGCGTCGGAGGAGGTTCTGGTGCTCCCAGTCGATCGGGACTTTCTCGAACGGCGGCGGCACGGCGATGAGTTTCTGTA
>JAPLMO010000401.1 GCA_026386995.1 Planctomycetota bacterium
CGTGGCCGTCGCCCGCATCGAGGTCCTCAAGGAAGGCTGGGTCGAGGTGCCCCTGCGCCTGGGCGACGTGGCCCTGACGCATGCCACGCTCGACGACCGGCCGGCCCGCATCGTCGCCGACGCCGCGGGCGGCTACAAACTCCTCATCGAGAAGAAGGGCCGCGAGCCGCAGCAGTTCACGCTGAAAATGGAGTTCGCCAAGGCATACACGAAGGCGCCCGGCCAGAACAGCGTGTCGATCGACACGCCGCAGGCCCCGGTCAGCAAGTGGGAAGTTCGCATTCCCGAGCCGGGCGTGAAGGTGAACATCCAGCCGCTCCTTGCGGCCACGGAAGTTCCGCCCGCCGCCGGGGCGAAGGCCGAGGAGACCGTGGTTCTGGCGTTTGTCGGCGCTGCGCCGACCGTCCGCATCGACTGGACGCCCAAGGCCGAGGGCGCCAAGGGCCTGGATGCCCTCGCCTCGGCCCAGGTCGAGCAGGAGGTCCGCATCGACGAGGGCGTCACACGCACCCGCACGCGCCTGGCCTACGAGATCAGCCGCGCGGAACTCACGCGCCTGGAGGTAGAAGTTCCCGCCGACCAGAAGGTCGTCAACGTCTTTGACGCGAACGTCCGCGAGTGGTCCGTTGCGCCGGCCGGCGCAACGCAGAAGATTTCGGCCCAACTCTTCGAGCCCGCCAAGCAGTCGCAGAACCTCATCGTCGAACTCGAAAAGTTCGGCGGCGACCAGGTGGCCGACGTCACGGTCCCCGTGGTCCGGGCACTGGGCGTCGGGCGCCAGCAGGGCGTCGTGGTGGTCCAGGTGGCCCCGGGCCTGCGGGCCGAGGCCGCCAGGCAGTCGGGCCTGTCGCAACTCGACGCCGGCGACCTGCCCCAGGCGCTGGCCAAGGGCAAGTGGGATTTCTCATACCGCTATGCCGCGCTGCCGTTTGACCTGGCACTGCGCGTCGAAAAAGTCCGGCCGCGCATCCTAGCCGACTCGTTCGTCGAGGCTCGCCTGGGCACGGAGAGTCTGACCGAGCGGCTGCTGGCGGTCTTCACGATCGAGCGGGCGGGGGTCTTCCGCCTCGAGTTCGACGTGCCGGAAGGTTACGACGTGCGCTCGGTGCGCGGCAAGCAGGTCCCCGGCGCCGAGGCGGCGCAGATCGACGGCCATCACCTGGAGGGTGAGAAGAAGACCCGCCTGGTCGTCAACCTCTCGCGCAAGGCCCTCGGCAAGACGGCCGTCGAAGTGCAGTTGCACAAGGCGCTCAGCGAACCCGACCTCTTGGCGCCGACCGGCAAGGCCGCGGCCATTGCGCTGGTCATCCCGCGCGTCGTGCCGGCGACGGTCGAACGCGAAACCGGCAGCCTCATCGTCTATGCGCCGGAGAGCATCACCGTCAATCCGACCGCCTCGGCGGGCCTGCGGAGCATCCCGATCGCCGAGGCATTGCAGGCCGGCGGCGGCGCCGCCGAGAGCGGCCCGGACCGCTCTGTCCTCGCCTTCGCCTATACTCAGGAGCCCGTCACGCTGGCCCTGGCGGCCGAACGCCGCAAGCCCCAGGTGACCGTCCGGCAACTGGTGGTGGCGCGGATCGACTCGGGCGTCGTCAAGTATGAATCTACGTTCTTCTATGACATCCTGTACAGCGGCGTCAAGACCCTGCGCCTGGACGTGCCGAAGGACCTGGCGGCCGACATCCGCGTGGTCACCGACCGCATCCGCCGCCAGACCCTCGAAGATGCGCAGCGCCCCAAGGACACGCCCGAAGGCTGCGAGGCGTGGTCCCTGGCGGGCGAAACGGAGTTCATGGGCAAGGTCCAGGTGCGCCTGGCCTGGGAGCGGGCGATCGAAAAACTCGACGTCGGCAAGAGCGTCGCCCTGACCGTCCCGCGCCTCATCCCGCGCGACGTGTACCGCGCCTGGGGCCAGATCGTCCTGGCGAAGGCCGAGACGATCGACGTCCAGGAATCGGCCGAGGCCGGCAAGGTCGCGGGCCTCAGGCCCATCGACCCGCAGAACGACCTTATGCCGGGGGCGAGCGGCCCCGGGGCGGCCCGCGCGTTCGCGTTCCACGACGAGGGGGCCCTGGCGCGGGTGGCCACGATGTACAAACTCGAGGACGTCAAACGCACGAGCATCGAGCGGGCGCTCGTGCGCGTCGTCGTGCCCCTGGGCGACCGCTGGCCTGTCCAGGCGCTTTACCGCATGCGGAGCGCCCGCCAGCGCCTCAAGGTGACACTGCCGGCCGGCGTCGCGTTCGACACCGAGCCGCTGCGCATCGGCGGCCGGCCCGTGGCCCTGGAGCGCGGCGGGGCCGAGGGCACGTCCTTCTTCGTCCCGCTCGTGGGCCAGAAGGCCGACGAGCCGTTCCTCCTGGAACTGCGGTACACCGTGCCGGCCGGGGCCCTGCGCGTGGAGTGCCCGGCGTTCCCGGAGGAGCCGGCGGTGCAAAAGGTATATCTATCCGTTTACCTTCCGAACCACTGGGACTACCTCGGATCGGCCGGCCCGTGGACGGACGAACTCGTCTGGGCCATCATGCCGGCGGGCCTGAAGCCCAGGGCACGCCAGGATGACCCGTCGCTCATCAAGGGCTGGGTGCGTCAGGGCCTCGTGGTCCAGGGCAACCCGGAAGAGAACTTCCCGACCGATGGCCGGCACTACCTTTTCTCGACGGTCGGCCCGGCCGATCCGCCCGCCGGGGCGCTGCGCCTCGTGGCGGTCGAACATAACTGGCTGGCGGCAG
>JAPLMO010000179.1 GCA_026386995.1 Planctomycetota bacterium
CCGGCGCGTCCGCCTTGGCGGCAGCCGGGCGGTAAACCCAGAAATAGTAGGCCCCGCCGCCCGCCAGGGCGAGGACAAGAACGATGATGACGATCCACTTTTTCACGCCGGTCTCCTTGCAACCCTGCGGCGCCCGGTGCGCCGTCAGGCCTCGCGTTTGCTGAGGGCCCGCCGTAGCGGCGCCGCGCGCCGCCCGTTCTTGCGATGCAGGCCGCCGGCGACAGCCTCGCCCTTGCCCGCCCCGCGGCAGAACAAGTCGATCACCAGTTCCAGCCGCCGCACGGTCGCCGGAGCGTCCTCCAGGTCACGGGCGCGGGTGCGCAACATGCCCAACAGAAAATTCGCGAGGATCTCGGGCGGAATGTCGCCTCGGATCTGCCCTTCGCTCACTCCGCAGCGGATGATTTGGGTCACCGCAACGATGAGTTTCTTGCGGTGTTCCATCCATCGCTCGTAAACCGCTCCCTTGGTGACGGCCAGGCGGAACTCCTCGGCCTGCATCATGCGGAATAGTTGCCAGCGGCCGTCAAAGAATTCCACGATTTCCCGGCACACCGACAAGAGTTGCTCCGGAAACGGTGCGGCCTGGGCCACGCGCTGGTGCACCAACTCGCACAACTCGTCAAAGCCGGCCATCGCCGTCTGAAAGAACAGGTCCTCCTTGTCCTTGAAGTACCGGTACATGGTGCCTTTGCCGACACCGGCGACGCGGGCGACTTCGTCGGTGGTGATTTCGTGAAACCGGCGGCTGCTGAAGAGATTTTCGGCCGCCTGCATGATCTGGCGGCGTCGGTCTTCTCGGGGCATGGTCCCTCGCTCCCCGGCGGCCGCACCCGGCCGCCGAAATAGAACTGACCAGTCAGTATTGTAACAGGCGAGCCCGACGCTTCAAGCAGATTCCGGGCGAATTCGTATCCCCTCCGTGGCGGGCGTTCGCAGTTGATTGGGGGCACGGCCGGCCTGGCCGGGCCTTCGACAAACCACCTCTCTATTTGCCGGCCGCCGGCGGGATCTCGATCCTCTTGGCGGGCTTCCCGTTCTCCACGAACTGGACGGCCGTGTACGCGCCCTTCTCGATCGAGACGATCAGCGGGCAGGCGTACTCGGCCGAGTCGCTCGGCTTCGGCGTAGCGGTGTAGCACAGCGTTACGACGCCGCCGTCCGCCCGGACGCCCTCGACCGCGTACTCCCAGAGCGCCTTGCCGCGATGGATGGCCGCCAGGACGATCTTCGAATCGAAGGCGCCGGCGGGGAGGCGGTGCGACTTGTCGCGCATGACGAAGGCCGCGCCGAACACGGCGTCAAACGCCCGCTGGTCATGGAGGACGACAAACGAGGCCTCGACCCCGGCCTCAAACTTGTTTGAGACGAAGTAGCCGCCGTAGGTGTCGAAGGCCAGGGGCGAAGGTGCCGCCGGGGCCGGCGGCTGAGCGCCCGGAGGAACCGCTTCGTCCCCCGTGCGGGCGCAACCTGCCCCGCCGCTCAAGACCAATCCCAGGGCCGCCAGTGCCACGAGTACCGCCAGCCTTATCACGCCGATTTCCATTTTGCACCTCCAAGGTTCGCACAGGGTGAACTTGCCCGCGCCGTTTTCGCCCACGAGGGCATGGACCCGGCCGCCACACGAAACGGCCTCAAGGATATCAGGGCGGCAGCGGAATGCAACGACACTCCTGGTCCCGCCGGAAAAGGGAACAGCCCCTTTTCTCACACCGCAATAAACACGTGCTTGACGCGGGCCCCCTCATTTCGATAGGTTTGTCGTCATGGACACGGCCGGCACACCCTCGGAGCGTCGGGTCACCCTGGAGCAGGCGCAGGCGCTCTTGCACGAGCGATTCGGGCACCGCGAGTTCCGCGAGGGCCAGGCCGACGCCGTCCAGTCCGTCCTTCGCGGCCGCAGCCTCCTGGTGGTCATGCCGACGGGGAGCGGCAAGAGCCTCCTCTACCAGTTGCCGGCCCTCCTGGAAGACGGGCTGACGCTGGTCGTCTCGCCGCTGATTGCGCTGATGAAGGACCAGGTGGACGACCTGGTGCGCCGGGGCGTTCCGGCGGCGTTCGTCAACTCCAGCCTCAGCCTCGATGAGCAGCACGAGCGCCTGGCCGCATGCGTGGCCGGCCGGACGCGCATCCTGTACGTCGCCCCCGAGCGGTTCCGCAGCGCCGCCTTCCTTGAGATGCTGCGGCGGGTGAAGGTGGCGCGGATGGCCGTGGACGAGGCCCACTGCATCAGCGAGTGGGGCCACGATTTCCGGCCCGACTACCGGCGCCTGAAGCAATTTCGTAACGACCTGGGCCGCCCGCGCGTCACCGCCCTGACGGCCACCGCCACGCCGCGCGTCCAGCGCGACATCATCGAGTCGCTGGACCTCGCGGACGGCGAGGTCGACATCCACGTGCATGGCTTCGACCGGCCGAACCTGGTCCTGAGCGTCGAGCAGGCCCCCAACGAGGCCGCCAAGAACGCGTTCATCCTCGATTTCCTCCGCGAAGAGAAAGGCTCGGGGATCATCTACGTCGGCACGCGGCAGATGGCCGAGGACGTGGCGGAGGCCGTCAAGGCCGTCGAGCCGCGCACCACCTTCTACCACGCCGGCATGGAGCCCGAGGACCGCACCCGCGCCCAGGAGGAGTTCCTGACCGGCCGTGCTCACATCGCCGTGGCGACGGTGGCCTTCGGCATGGGCATCGACAAGCGCGACCTCCGCTTCGTCCTGCACTATCACTATCCGGGGTCGGTCGAGGGCTACTACCAGGAGATCGGCCGCGCGGGCCGCGACGGCCTCCCGGCGCGGTGCGTCCTCTTGTACGCGCCGGCCGACCATTTCCTGCGCGAGTTCTTCATCGACCTGAATTACCCGCCGCCCGAGCAGGTCGAGGAGGTGTACGAGGCGCTGTGGTCCACCTCCGACAACCCGATCCTGATGACGTACAGGGAGATCGCCAAACTCTGCGGCGACGGTATGAAGGAGGGCCACGTCGGCGCCGCCGTGCGACTCCTCGACGGCGCGGGCGTGACGCGGGCGCTCTCGGGCGAGGCGACGGCGCGGATCGTCCTCGCGCGGCCGGGAGCGGAGATCCTGGCGGACCTTCGCGGCGAGATGCAGCGGCGGGTCTTCGAGGCCCTCGCCTCGACGGCCGACCTGGAGGCACCAGGCGAAATCCGAATCGAGCCGGGCCGACTCGCAACCGTCGCCAAACTCCAGGAGGACCAGGTCCGCCGGGCGCTCGTCTCGCTGGCCCAGGCCGGCCACATAGATTACGACCCGCCTTTCCGCGGTCGCGGCATCCAGAAGATGGTCGACCCGCCGCCGCCTTTCGATAA
>JAPLMO010000449.1 GCA_026386995.1 Planctomycetota bacterium
TTACCGGTGCCATCACCTTCAGCCGGTCCCGCTCTTGCTGGCTCATCTCGATCCGGTCCTTGTTCATCCGCTTCCCTTAGCCCCCAAGAAGCGGACATTTCTACTGGGTCTGGACCGGACATTACTACTGGGTCACGACAAGTCGCACTGTCGTACTAATCCAGGGCGAACTGCGCCAGGTACCGGTCGGCCTCGTGTTGCCGCGCGGCCGGTTGTTCATCCTTGTAGAGCACCGCGTCCTCCAGCACGAGGACGTCCATGTTGGTAGCCATGAAGCACCGCCAGGCGTCCTCGGGCGAGCAGACGATCGGCTCGCCGCGCACGTTGAAACTCGTGTTGATGATGACCGGGCATCCGGTCTTTTCCTCGAACCGCCGGATGAGCCGCCAGTAGCGGCCGTGCCGCGCCTCGTCCACGGTCTGCACGCGGGCCGAGTAATCGACGTGCGTGATGGCCGGCACGACCGACCGCACGGCCTTGAGCAACCGGTCGATGCCCGCCAGATTCTTGGCCGCTTCGTCCGTCGCCAGGCGCTTCTCGGGCCGCACGCCCGCCACCAGGAGCATGTACGGACTCTCGCGGCCGGGCTGCATGAGGAACCACTCGGCCGCGCGCTCAGCCAGAACGCTAGGGGCGAAGGGCCGGAACGATTCGCGGAACTTCGTCTTCAGGTTCATGATCGACTGCATCTCGGGCGATCGGGCGTCGCCGAGGATCGAGCGCGACCCCAAGGCGCGCGGCCCGAACTCCATCCGCCCGTGCAGCCAGCCGACGACCTTGCCGGAGGCTATCGCATCGGCCACGACGCCGAGCAGGGCCGCCTCGTCCGTATACGGGTGATACTTCGCCCCGACACCGTCCAGGAACTTGCGGATCTCGTCGCTGGTGTAGCGCGGACCCAGCAGCGAGCCATCCTGGCGGTCGTGCACGCCGTCGGCCTCGCGGGGCCGACCGAGCAACTGGTGCCAGACAAAAAGGGCCGCGCCGAGGGCCCCGCCCGCGTCGCCCGCCGCAGGCTGGATCCAGAGGCCGTCAAAGATCCCCTCGTCGACGATGCGGCCGTTCGCCACGCAGTTAAGGGCCACGCCGCCGGCCAGCACGAGATTCCGCAGACCCGACCGGCGGGCGACGTGGCGGGCCGCGCGCAGCATGATTTCCTCGGTCACCGCCTGGACGGAGGCCGCCAGGTCCATCTCGCGCTCCGTGAGGGCCGATTCGGCCTTGCGCGGCGGGCCGCCGAAGAGCCGCTCGAACTTCCGCGAGGTCATCACAAGACCCTGGCAATAATTGAAGTACGACTGGTCCATGCGGAAGGAGCCGTCGTCCTTCAGGTCGATGAGATTCTCGAGGATGGCATCCTTGTAGCGCGGCCGGCCGTACGGCGCAAGGCCCATCAGTTTGTACTCGCCGGAGTTGACCTTGAAGCCAGTGAAGTACGTAAACGCCGAATACAACAGGCCCAGCGAGTGCGGGAAGCGAAGTTCCTGCCGCAGTTCGATGCGGTTGCCGCGCCCCACGCCCCAGGCGGCGGTGGCCCACTCGCCGACGCCGTCCATCGTCAGGATCGCCGCCTCCTCGAAGGGCGACGGAAAGAACGCACTGGCGGCATGCGACTCGTGGTGCTCCGGAAAGACGTACCGCGTGCGACGCTTGCGGCCGAGGCCGCGGTCGATCTGGTGCGGCAGATGCAGTTTGACGCGAAGCCAAAGCGGCATCGCGGCGCAGAACGACCGGAACCCACGCGGGGCGAAGGCGAGGTACGTCTCAAGCAGGCGGTCGAACTTAAGCAGCGGTTTATCGTAAAAGGCGACGTGGTCGAGGTCGGCCGCCGTGATGCCGCCCTCGCGGAGGCAATAGTCCAGGGCGTTCTGCGGAAAACGGTCGTCGTGCTTTCGGCGCGAGAACCGCTCTTCCTGCGCTGCGGCCACGATCCGGCCGTCCTGCACCAGGCAGGCGGCGCTGTCGTGGTAGAAGGCCGAGATGCCGAGAATGTTCATTGCTGTTCGCATGTACCCCGCGGCTCCCGCGGCGGGCTCGGCTATTTCGTCGGCGGCGCAAGTTTCAGCCGCTCGCGTTGGGCCTTGAGCCACACGTCGAGTACCCCTTGGCCGGCCCACTCGCGGACCATCGTCACCCCTTCCTTGCGGGCGATGGCCTCGAAGCGGGCCAGGAGGGCCGCAGCCTCGGCGTCGCCGGCCTTGGCCCGCACGATCTGCAGGTACAGCACCGGTAACCGCGCACCCGCCACACGATGCGCCTGGAGGGGGTTGCCGGCCGCCTGCGCTTCGGCTTGGTCGAACAGACAGACCGCCTCGGCAATGTACTCCGGCCCGAGGTGCGGCGCATCAGGCTTGTCGAAGATGCGGGCGTGCCAGTCCTTGTGCTCCGCCACCTGGCGCTGCGTAAGGTCGATATAGGCCCGAAGCGGCCCGGCCGCCGGACCGTAATATGCGGCGAGGAACTCGTCAATAGCCTTGTCGGTGTCGTACGACGGGTCCCAAAGGGTCTTGGCGATGATCCAGGTTTTCAGTTCGGCCCACTCCGAGCCCTTCGTAAAGTAGCACGCCTCCTCGTAGATCCCCTTCACACCGTTGGCCGCAAAGAACCGGATGTTCGGCGCAAGGCTCCGCAGGTTCGGGAACGGCATGATGCTGTGGGCGTAGTTGATGACGTAGTCCCAGATGTACAGGCGGTCGCACAGATTGTGCCAGCCGCGAATGTCCTCGACGAACGAGCGGTTCGTCTCGCACTCGTCCAGCGGATGGGCGAAACAGCACTCGATGCTGCACAACCGCACGCAGACGTTGGGTCGCGGCCGGACGGTCTTGGGCGGCTTGCGGCTCCACTGGTAGGCAAGCGTGTCGATGATCTTATCGGGGTAGTCCTTGGCGATGTCGTCGGCGATGGCGTTGACGAACTCAAGGAGCGGCCCGGCCTGGCTCCCCTCACGGTCGGCGACGGCCTTGCACGCGGCACAGGTGCAGAAGTTGCCGCAGTCGTTCTGCGAGACCGAGAAGATCGTGGCCTCGGGCGCCTCCTTGATCCACTGGCGGATCGTGGCCTTGGCTATTCTGAGCACGTCCGGGTTCGTCAGGCACAGTTGCGTTTGCTCGGCGATGCGTTTGCCCTTAACCTCGGAGAAGTATTCCGGATGCGACGCGAACTCCTTGGCCGGGTCGAGGATGCTGCTGAAGGTGTGGACGAAGTGCGAGTACGAAATCTTGCCGCCGCGCGCCTCGTCCAGGCGGGTCTGCGTTCCGTTGATCTTGTTGCGGACGGCCCAGTCGGCGTCGCGCGAACACGGATAATCCGTCGATCGCAGTTCCAGCGGCGGCACATGGCGGAGCGACAGGTCGCCAAAGCGCAGCGTGCCGCGCGTCGGGATGACGGTGCACTCCGCACCGGCGGGGTTCTGCTCGTCGAGTTCCTTGCTCCAGTACGAGCCGCCCTTGGGGGCAATCGTGCGGCCGGGCGTGAACCACCGGCAACCACAGTAAGTTTCGAGGAACGTGTAGACGGCGTAGTGGACGCCGCGTTTGTTGCCGGCCAGGATAAGGGCGGCGCCTTTCGTCTCGATGGCGATGCCCTCGGGGCCGAGTTTGCCGAAGTCGACGTCGACGCCGAGGTCCTTGATCGTCTGGGCGCACTTGCCCACGAGGATCGGCGTCTTCCGGCTGTCGCCCTCAGCGACGATGGCGAGGCGCTTGCCGGTCATCTTCTGGATGGCCTCCACGAGGCCCACGGCGGCGGCCAGTTCCTGCGGCGTCTGGAGTTCCGGCAGGACGACGGCGTGCGTGGCGGGATCGACGGTCTTGCCGCCGATGACAAGTTCGCGCGGCCCGTCGCCCTCGATGACCACGGCCGGCCCGCGGACCGCCGGGGCGCAGCCGGCAACCCACGCGATGGCGAGCGCCAGGACGATAACGAGGCTGATCGGATTCCTCACGGACGCACCTCCTTTGAAGCGGGCTACGGCTTCGCGTCGACGTAATCGACGTGCCGCCCTGGGACTTGAACCTGCCACATTGTGCCGGGTTGCGGCCGCGAATAAAAGCAATTATCGGCCCACTTCGCACCGTGGTGTGGCACGGCTGGCTTGTCCAGCCGTGGGTAGCGCGCGCACCTTCTGCCACGGCTGGACAAGCCAGCCGTGCCACATCCCCATATTGCCGAGCAAGCCGCACGCGCCGCCGGTGCGGCAACGAGTTTCCACAGCCGCCCTTGACAGCCGCCGCGTGGCGTTCGATAATCGCCGTCCAAGAGCGTGGTGACCCTTCGTGGAGGAGATCGTAGCGTGAAAAAGATTCTGGTGCTTTCGGCGTTCGCACTTGGCGCCGTGATTCTGGCCGGTTGCGCCAAGGAAGAGATGATGGAGCCGGGCGTTCCTCCCGGCAAGAACTACGAGGCGCAGTTGCCGCCGGGGACCCTGGCCCTGCGGAAGATCACCGACCCGCAGCAGATTCCGGACTTTACGCAGGCGTGCACGAACACCGCCGGCATGCGCGAGGCCATCGTTTACAGCCTCGACTACCTGGCGAAGCCCTCAAGCCAGAAGGCATTCCCGTACGGCGAGGTCACGCACACGCAGGCCGTGACGAGCCTGAAGGCCTTCGCGGCCCTGGTCGATTCCGGCAAACCGGCGGCCGAGTTGAACGCCGCCCTCCGCGAGCAGTTCGACGTCTACGTCTCCGTCGGCTGCGACGACCGCGGCACGGTGCTCTTCACGGCGTACTACACGCCGATTTTCGACGCCTCGCCCGTCCGGACCGACCGCTTCAAGTGGCCGCTCTACAAGCCCCCGGCGGACCT
>JAPLMO010000482.1 GCA_026386995.1 Planctomycetota bacterium
GGCGTTTGCCGCGATAGATGAGGCCGTCCTTGAACATGCTGAAGAACGCGCTGCGGACGGCCCGCGCGCAGACCGGGTCCAGCGTAAAGCGGGTGCGCGTCCAGTCGCACGAGGACCCGATGCGGCGGAGTTGCTGGAGGATGATGTCGCCGCACTCCTTGCGCCAGGCCCAGATGCGGCGGACGAGTTCCTCTCGCCCCAGGTCGTGGCGGGTTTTCTTCTCTTCCTTCAGCGTCCGCCGTTCGACGACCGCCTGCGTGGCGATGCCGGCGTGGTCCGTTCCGGGCAGCCACAGGGTCTTTCGGCCCTGCATGCGGCGCCAGCGGATAAGGATGTCCTGGAGGGTGTTGTTCAGCGCGTGGCCCAGGTGCAGCCGGTCCGTGACGTTCGGCGGCGGAATGACGATCGTGAAGGGTTCGCCGGGGGCGTCGGGTGCGGCGTGAAAATGGCCGCCCTGCTCCCACATATCGTAAATGCGGCCCTCGACGGTCGTCGGGTCGTAGATCTTAGCCAGTTCCTGCCCCGGCCCGGTTTCTTCGTCAGCCATTGGCTTTCTCTTCGTCTTTCGTGAGTTTGTACTCGATGCTTTCCACGAGCGCCTGCCACGAGGCGTCGATGATGTTCTCGGATACGCCGACCGTGCCCCAGTGCCCGCCGCCGTCGCGCGACTCGATGACGACGCGGACCTTGGCGGCGGTCCCGGCGCCGGAGTTTATGACGCGGACCTTGTAGTCCACGAGGCTCATCTCGCCCAGCCGCGGATACGCCGCCAGCAGGGCCTTCCGCAGCGCGGCGTCCAGGGCGTTCACGGGACCGTCGCCCTCGGCCACGGTGTGCTGGCAGGCCTCGCCGACGCGCAACTTGACCGTCGCCTCGGTCACCGGCGGCCGGTCACCGTCCTTCTTGATGCCCACGCTGTAGTGGTCGAGAGCAAAGAACGACCGCTTCCGGCCCGCCACCCGCCGCACCAGGAGCGCGAACGACGCCTCGCACGTCTCAAACTGGTACCCCTGGTTCTCGAGTCGCTGGACCTCCTTGAGGACCTTCTGCTGAAGGGCCTTGTCGCCCTCGAAATCGGTGCCGGCGACCTTCTCAAGGATCGTGCCGCGCCCCGAAAGTTCGCTCACGAGGATCTTCCGCGTGTTGCCGACGACGCGCGGGTCGATGTGCTCGTAGGAGTGCCGGTCGCGCGCGACGGCTGCCACGTGCATGCCGCCCTTGTGCGCAAACGCGCTTGGGCCAACGTACGGCTGGCCGGGCACCAGGAGCATGTTGGCCGTCTCGTAGACGAACCGCGAGACCTCGGCCAGCCTGGCGAGGTTCTCCTTCCCGAGGCACGCCAGGCCCACCTTGAGTTCCAGGTTCGGGATGACCGCGCACAGGTCGGCGTTGCCGCAACGTTCGCCCAGGCCGTTGATGGTGCCCTGGACCTGCGTGGCGCCGGCGCGGACGGCCGCCAGCGAGTTGGCCGTCGCCAGGCCCGCATCGTTGTGGCAGTGGATGCCGACCTGCCCGCCCACCTCGCGCATCACGGCGGCGGTAGCCTCGGCGATCTCCTCCGGCAGGCGGCCGCCGTTGGTGTCGCAGAGGACCAGCCAGTCGGCCCCGGCTTCTTTCGCCGCCCGGAGCGTGGACAGGGCGTACTCGGCGTTGGACTTATGGCCGTCGAAGAAGTGCTCCGCGTCGAAGAGGATCAGGCGCCCAGATTCCTTCAGGAGCCGCACCGAGTCGCGGATCATCGCAAGGTTCTCTTCGAGGTCGGTCCGGAGGACCTTCTCGACCTGGTAATCCGACGACTTGCCGACGATGGCGACCGCGGGCGTCTCGGCCGCCAGAAGGGCCGCGAGTGTCGCGTCCTCGCCGGCCTTGCCGCCGGCACGGCGCGTCATGCCGAACGCCACGGCCGTGGCATGCTTCAGGGGATAGCGCTTCAGTTCCTGGAATACCTGCTCGTCCTTGGGATTGGAGACGGGGTAGCCGGCTTCGAGGAAATCAACGCCGAGGTCGTCGAGGCGTCGGGCGATGTCGAGTTTATCCTGAAGGCTGAAGTTGACGCCCTCGCCCTGCATGCCATCGCGCAGCGTGGTATCGTAAACGGCGATCTTTTTCATGGCGGATGTTCCAATAAAAAAACCCGAGGCCGTTCGCCCCGGGCGGCGCATCCAACAGGTTGCGTCTAGCCCTGGGGCCCTCCCACCGATACGCCGACGGCGACAATACCGGCGCGCGCGGCAACCGGAACCGCGACGAGGCCGCAGGGCCGATTCGTCTGTCCGTATGCCGACACGCCACACCTCCGCCTCAGGAACGCCCGTTTCAGACGCTCAGAAGTATATCATCGGCCTCCGGGGGGTCAAATGATTATTGCTTCTTGGGCGTGGCCTGCCCTGCCCGGGCCAATTCGGCATGCCTTGCCCGCAGCGCCGCCACCCCCGAACCGGTGCAGCGCCAACGCGCGATTTGCGCGGCGGGTCGGAGTTTACCCGCCTGGGCGGGTACCCACTGCGCGAAAACCGTAGCGACCGAGGTCGCCGGCTAAGTATGCCGCCGGGGTTTATCGCCTTTAGCACAAAAGGGTCGCGCCACACTATAATATATGCCGGAGGGCAAAAATGGGCGTTTTTCGCACCGTGAAGGGCCGGAAACGGCCTTGGCGCTAGCGCCAATGCGGTTTTGGGGGTCGTTTGGCAAGATAGGCAAGACGAAACTTGATCCCTTTTGATCACTTTTTACAGTTTTTGATCGGAACTTGATACCTTTTGCATCCCCGCGAGCGGTTTTTGCCACCCCCAATTATGTACTATGGTATATACTACTGTGGCAGTAGGGATTCTCTGGAGCCCCCCAAAACAATCAGGGACACCCACGGAAACCTCCCCGGCGGCCGGTATGGCAAACCGGAAGCCCCACGGGTGTCCCCCATTTAATTACGATGGGCGGCCAGGACCACTATCTGTAGCGCTCCCGACCCCCTACCCATGGGGGGGGGGGGGGGGGGGCAACAAACCCCCGGCACTGCCGGGGGATGACGCGGGGTGGACCGGCGGCAACCGGGACAGAACCTGAAATCCGCCAGAGGCGGGGCCGTCTTTCGCCCCAACGGCGCGGCGGATTGTAATCACGGGTGAAGCACCGGCCGCCGCGCGGCGGGCGGTGCGGAACCCGTGGAAACGTTCTTCCGTATTGTGCGCGGCGGTTCTCCTGAACCGCCGCGCAAATCGCAATCTAGCGCTGTCGTACTAAGGGGCGGAGGAAGCGCCGGGCACAGGCATCCTTTCGTCAGCCCAAAAATCTCCTTCGCCCCGTTGGGGCGAAAAGATGCTGAGGGATATCCGTTCTCCACGGGTTTCGCGTCGGGCCGCAGCGCGGCCGCGCCGCTCCACCCGTGAGATTACATCCCTTCGCCCCGTCGGGGCTGAAACAGCGATATAGCGCACGGGCTTGGGAACGCGCCGGCCTCCAAGTGCGGCCGGACGAGACGGACGGACTCCTTGCCGCGCCAAGAGTTAAGTATCGTCCCCGGAACTCCCCCCGTGTAACGTCACGCTTCAGTTTCGTTTTGCCCGACCCGGGCAAAACGCAAACTGCAAGCGATGGTTTGCTGCTTCATTCTTCCCATGACTTCTTCACAAGTTCAGCAATCTTGGCCATCGTGTCCGCTTTCGATTCAATCGCCGCTTTGTCGGCCGAGATGCGGAGAAACAGGCCCTTCTTGGTGTAGGCAATGTCCGCTTCCTCAAGAAGGGCGATAGCCTCTTGAAGGTGGGGTTCCGTGAACCCGCAACAAAGAAGACTATGGCCGCCGCTTCTCTTGCGAAGCCACATATATCTGTTTCCATTGACTTCTATTCTGATGTAGTTCTTGACGAAGCCAAGCGTTGCGTTGCCGAATGCGGAACGAGCGGCCACCTGAAGCGCCTTGGCGGCGTCCAGGGTCCACGGCGATTTCTCCCTCCAAAAGGCTTCATTGTATTCCTGCCCGCCGCTGCCGCCCTCGTCCTCCGGTTCCTCGTATGTGTCAAGGACTTTGGAGAAATGCAGAATCTTCTTCCCGTCTGCTTCGACAATGTTGACTTGAATGGCAATGATGGGAATTGCGTGGCTCAAGAGTTGGATGACGTTAAAGAAACGCCTCGTGATGGTCTCGGCCACAAGCACCGCGAAATGCTCTCTCTGGGGCCATTTTCGCTTTTCATTATCCCAGTATTCGATTGTGCGAATGATGTGCGACTCATCCGTTTCCCCGAGCATGACTTCAACCTCATACATGGAATCGTCCTCGGGATCTTTCAAGAGAATGTCGAGTCGGCCGCCACTTGCCTGCTGATGCTCTCGGTAGATTAACTCAAGCTCTCCGAGTTGCAGGCAGTTTGGGTTGTCCACGATCTGATCCTGGAGCCAGAATTCGTCGTATCCGCACGCGCGGATCGATTGGCTTTTGCCGATTGGTATGGCGTCGGTCATGTTATTCCTTCCTTTTCAGCGAACGGCAAGTTCCGGGGACAATACTTATCTCCGCTTGCGTTTGCGGCCGGTCGGCGCCGGCCGGTCCACGGCTGAGGACATGGGTGTAAATGATCGTTGTCTTCACGCCGCTGGCGCAACGGAGGCGTTCCGACTCCACGAGACTTACCCGCCTGGAATTCGACCCTGCATCTCATCCGGAAGCATACATTACGAATTCGGCCTTTGCCAATACATTCTGGCCCCACCCTTGCGTTCCCGTGGCCGCAATTTGCGCGCCGGCACGGCTGCTGAACGGCGCAACCGCGGCACCCGGCTGCCCCCTTTGCCACCTTCACAACTGACGACTTGCGCCACGCCGTAAGGGGTCAGTTACGTGCGCCCCGTGAACGTAGGGGCGAGGCATGCCTCGCCCGCGGGCACGCCGGACTTACTCGGGCGAGGCATGCCTCGCCCCTACGCCGGCTCAGGCGTATGTAACTGACCCCTTACGCCACGCCGCGCAAAAGACGTGCTTTGGATCGCATCGCCTGCTAGGATACCCGCCGGTTTTCAGGGGAAACAAGGACCCAAGAATAAGAGGAGAACCGCGCCATGAACCGTCGTGAATTCATCACAACCGCCGCCGTTGCCGGAGCCGGATTGCTCGTTCTGCCCAGCGGTGTTCGCGGAGGGGAAAAAGCCCCGAGCAACAAACTCAACATCGCCCTGATCGGCGTGTGGGGCCGCGGCCTGGCGCATTACGGCTCGCTTGCCGAAGAGAACGTCGTGGCGCTGTGCGACGTGAACGAGAAGCGCTTTCCGGAGGCCCTCAAGCAGTTCCCCAGCGCCAAGACCCACGTGGACTGGCGGAAGTGCCTCGATCAAAAAGGCATCGACGCCGTCGTCTGCTGCACGGCCGACCACACGCACGCGTTCATCGCCAACTGGGCGCTGAACCGCGACCTGCACGTGTACATGGAGAAACCGCTCGCCATCTCCGTCGAGGAATCGCGCGTGGTGCGGGCCAACTGGCTGAAGAAGAAGGCCAAACTGGCCACGCAGGTCGGCATGCAGCGTCACGCCATGCAGAACTTCAACCGCGTGCGCGAACTCGTGCGCGACGGAGCCATCGGCGAGTTGAAGGCGGCCTACGCGTGGGGCGACCGCCAGATCCGCCGCCCCGGCTACCTGCCCGCCGAGGGCCAGCCGCCGGCGGACTTCCACTACGATCTCTGGCTCGGACCTTCGCCAGAACATCCGTACAACCCCGGCTATTTCTCGGGCGGGGCTGGCGCGAATTGCCTGCAGTGGAACATGTACTGGGACTTCGGCGCCGGCCAGATCGGCGACATGGGCAGCCACACCATGGACCTCCTGTGGAACGCCGTGGACGCCACTCTGCCGACCTCCGCTGAAGCCAAGGGCGAGAAGTTCAACCCCGACGTCACGCCGGTCACCTGCGAGTCGCACTTCGATCATCCGGCCAACGACTGGCGCGGCCCCATCCGCGTCAGTTGGTACCAGGGCGGCGCGATGCCCGCCTCGCCGAAACCGTACGTCGACCTGAAGAAGATCGACCACGGGGCGATGTTCAAGGGGTCGAAAGGCCATCTCATCTGCGACTTCGATTCGCGCATCCTGCTGCCGTTCGGCAGCGAGGCCGACATGACCTACTACAAGCCGCGCGCCAAGGACGCCGTGCTGCCGGCGATTGGCCACTTCCAGAAACAGTGGCTCGACGCCTGCAAGAACCCCAGCCTCAAGACGGCCTGCGACTTCGAGTACAGCGGCAACATGATCGAGCAACTGCTCCTGGGCCTGGTAGCCTACCGCGTCGGCAAGAAACTCGAGTACGACGGCGCCGCCGGCAAGGTCACCAACTGCCCCGAGGCCAACGAACTGCTCTCGCGCAAGTACCGTGCGGGTTGGACTCTGAACGGCTGAGGCGGGCGGCTGTACCTGCGGTACGACACGAACTTGTACTGCTACGACGTGAAGGCGAAGTAAGGGGCGTTTTACGCCGGCGGCAGGCTCATCGGCTCCACCGGCACGGCCGCCGGCGCGGGCTCGATCACCGTCATGGTCCGCCACTTGCCGCGCAGGAACCGGCCCCACATCACCAGCCCCAGGACACTGATATAAATCGAGGCCGCCGTCCAGGGGCCCTGGATACCCCACTCTGGCATCTTGTAGGCCACGAGGGCCGAGGCGCTCAGCCCCACGCCGTAGCCGAGGACCGTCTGCACGATCCCCGGCCAGAGCGTGTCGCCTGCGCCGCGAAGCGCCCCGATGAACGTGACGTTCAGCGCATCGAACGCCTGGCAGACGAGGATGAAGATCACCGCGCCCGTGGCGACCGACTGCACCACGGGATCGAACGGCCGGTTGAAGAACCCCACCAGCGGATCGCGCGCCAGCCAGATGACGATGCCGGCCGTCACCATATACCCCTCAATCAGGAGCAGCCCCGCGTGTGCCCGCCGCCACGCCAACCGCGGCTGCCGCGCGCCGCAGTATCGGCCGACGATGGCCGTCACGGCGGTCGAGACGCCGATGGCCGGCATGAAGCACAGGTGCCAGTAGCGGTTCAGGATCGCCTGGGCCGCCAGCGCCTCGGTGCCGAAACTGCCCATGATCTTGCCCATAAAGATCGTCCACATGAGCACGTCGGTGATGAACATGCCCCCGGCGGGCGCTCCGACCCGCACCAGGTCCAGCATCGCCCGCCACTCGGGCCGCCACTGCCGCCGGACTTCATACTCGCGGGCGTACCTGCCGACCGCGAAGAACCCAAAGATGACCAGCGCCTGCACGGCCGTGCCGATGACGCTGCCGATGGCCGCACCCGTGAGGCCCAGTCTCGGCAGGCCCAGTTCCCCGAAGATCAGCACGTACGCCGCGCCGAGGTTGACCGCATTGCCGCAGATGCCGGCGACGAGCGGCACCTTCGGCCTGTGAACGCCCATGAAGAACGCCCCGAGCGCCGTGACCGATAGCGAGAACCCGCCGCCCGCCACGAGAATCTGGAAGTACTGCGTTTCCATCGCCGCGACGCGCGGCTCGTGGCCGAAGAGGGCGAAGATCCACGGCGCGGCTGCGATGAGCACCGCCATGCCGGCGATCGCCGCGGCCCACGCCAGCCACAGCCCCTGCCATCCATACTTGGCCGCCTGCTCCTTCCGCCCTGCCCCGAGGTTCTGCGAGGCGAACGTGCTGACGCACGACAAGAGGCCGATGAAAAAGCACATGGGGGTAAAGGCCGTGATGCCGCCCACCATCTGGGCCGAGAGCGCCTCGTGACCGACGTGCGAAACCATCAGTCCGTCGACGAACTGCATCAGCGTGAAACTGACGGTGTTCAGCACGCTTGGCGCCGCCAGGCGCAGCACCTCGCCCACGCCCCACCAGCGCGCGGGGTCCACCGAAGGATCATTGAGCGGGAGCGTGGAGGTTGTTGTGGTCATATCGGAACCGGATCAATCCTATGCGGCAAGTATAGCGGCGCGGCCGCTGAATCCGCAATCCGCATTTCGCGCTCCCAATCACACAGACTGCCGAGGCCGGGTGGCATGCGTATGGCCTCAATCTGGGGGGCGGGTGGCATGCCCAGGCCGCTGTTGCCTGGGCATGCACGTGGCCGCACGGCACATGCCCACGCGAACGGCGGCGTGGGCATGCCACCCGGCGCACGGGCGCAGTATCAAGCCGGCGCTTGACGATTCCACGCCTGCGGCTTACGATGGGTCTCATCATGTTCACCGGACTCGTGGAAACCATCGGCTCGGTCGTCTCGGCGGAGCGATCCGCCGCCGGCCTGCGGCTGCGTGTGGACCTCGGCCGCGCGGCCGAGGGGGTGCGCTTGGGCGACTCCATTGCGCTTTCGGGCGTATGCCAGACCGTCGCCGGCATCGAGGGCACGGTCGCCGCGTTCGACGCCGTCGCCGAGACGCTTGCCCGCACGACCGTCGGCCGCTGGCAGGCGGGCACGCGCGTGAACGTCGAGCGGAGTTTGCGGCCGAGCGACCGGCTGGGCGGCCACTTCGTCGCCGGCCACGTCGACGCCACCGGCCGCGTCGTCGAGAGCGGCCAACGGCCGGACGGCTGGTGGCTGCGCATCGAAGTGCCCGCGGACCTCTTCGTCGAGATCGCCCCGAAAGGCTCCATCGCCATCGACGGCGTGAGCCTGACGGTCGTCGAGGCGGCGGCTCCGGTCTTTTCGGTCACGCTCATTCCAACGACGCTGCGCGACACGACGCTCGGGACCCTTGCGGCCGGCGACCTCGTGAACATCGAGACGGACCTTCTGGCGAAGTACGTCCGCCGGGCCATTGTGACGCTGACGGGCGGCGAGGCCGACAAGCGGCTGCTTGAGGCCCTCGCCCGCTCCGGCTTTATAGATTGACCATGGCGGAATCACTTCCACGCATCGGCCTGACGCTGGGCGACCCCGCGGGCATCGGCCCGGAGGTGGCCGCCAAGGCCCTGTTTGACGAGAGCATCGCCGGCCTGGCTAAGTTCGCCGTCTTCGGATACCCGCCCCTGAAGTGGATGGAACTTGGCGGCCGCGTGCCGTCTTTCATCACCCACTCGCACCCGCCCGAGGAATGGGACGGCCACATGGCCGGCGTCGAACTCATCCACAGCGGCGGATCGCCGGACGTGAAAAGCCGCGTCGCCACGCGCGCGGGCGGCGAGGCGAGCATCCGCTGCATCCTGGCGGCCATCGAGGCGGCCAAGCGCGGCTGGATCGACGCCATCGTCACCGCCCCCATCTCCAAAGAAGCCATCGGCATGGCGGGCTACCCGTGGCCCGGCCACACAGAACTTCTGGCCGAGAAGTTCGGCGCCCCCGAAGTGGCCATGATGTTCGCGGGCGGGCCGTTCCGCGTCATCCTCGTAACGATCCACGTTTCGCTGACCGAGGCCATCCACTCAATCTCCGCCGAGCGGATCCTGTGGGCCTGTCGATTGGGCAGCGCGGCCCTGCGACGCTGGTTCGGCATTCCTGTGCCGCGTCTGGGCGTGTGCGGCCTGAACCCGCACGCGGGCGAGGCCGGACGCTTCGGCCACGAGGAACGCGAGATCATTCAGCCCGCCATCGAGCAGGCCGTTCAGGAAGGCATTGCGGCGTTCGGCCCATTGCCACCCGACACGGCGTTCCTCCAGGCCGCGCGCGGCAGGTTCGACCTTATCGTCGCCATGTACCACGACCAGGGGCTTATCCCGCTAAAGACGGTGGCGTTTGATGAGGCGGTCAACATGACGATGGGCTTGCCCACGATACGCACGAGCGTCGATCACGGGACGGCCTACGACATCGCCGGTCGCGACGCCGCGAACCCCGGCAGCATGAAGGCCGCCATCCGCATGGCGGTCGAGATGATTCGCCACGACCGAAAGATCGCGAAGTGAGCCATCCGCCCACGCTGACCGAAATCAAGGCCCTGCTCGCCGAGGCAGGACGCAGGCCCAAGAAGCGCTACGGCCAGCACTTCCTCATCGACGGCAACTTGATGCGCATGCTGGTGGATGCCTCCGACCTCGGCCCGACCGACGTGGCCCTGGAGGTCGGCCCCGGCATCGGGAACCTGACGGAACTCCTGGTGGAGCGGGCCGGGTGGGTCGTCGCGGTGGAGATCGATCCTGCGATTGCCGAGATCGCCCGCACGCGCCTCGCCGGCGCCCGGAACCTTGACCTCGTGGTCCGCGATATCCTGGCCGACAAGCACACCGTCGCTCCGGAGGTGCTGGGCCTCGCCGAGAATCGCCGCCTCGCGTGCGGCGGGGCGCTGAAACTCGTCGCCAACCTCCCCTACCAGGCCGCGACGCCGTTGGTGGCGGAACTTGTCATGCGCGATTCGCCCTTGGAGCGGCTGGTCTTCACGGTCCAAGAAGAGGTGGCCGCGCGCTTTGCGGCGGAGCCCGGCACGGCGAACTACGGCCCGGTGGGCGTGATTATCCATGCGGTGGCAAGAGTGGAGGTGCTGAGGCGCCTCGGGCCGAGCGTCTTCTGGCCGCGCCCGCAGGTCTGGTCGGCGATGGTTCGCGTTTGCCCCGAGGCCGACCGCCGCGCGCGGGTCCGCGACCTGGCGGTCCTGCGCCGGACGGTCCACGGCCTCTTCGTCCATCGCCGCAAGCGTGCCGCGAGGAGCCTCGCGCTGGCGGACCCGGCGAGAGCATCGCCCGAGACGTGGGCCGCTCGCCTGAGCGCCGCCGGCCTGGACCCCGAAGCGCGCGGCGAAACGTACAGCGTCGAGGAGATCGTGCAACTGGCGAACTCGCTGACGATGTAGGTCGCCGTTTCTTGGTTAGCCGCCCACCTTGGTGGGCGCGTGTTCTTGCGCGGCGGGTACGGAGACCCGCCGCGCAAAATCGCGGGGTCGCGCGAGGCAGGCTCGCGCTACATGCGCCCCTGCCTGCGGCGTGTCATTTCCTGAAGGAACATCTTCTCGCCCATCGTCAGGCTGCCCAGCCCCTCGTCGTGGATCTTCTGAAGGATGCGGTCCTCTTCGTCTTCTTCCTCATCGGTAGGCGGCGACACGTCTCGCGCAACCCTGAACTCCGGCCGCCCGGCCCTGATCTTGTCCACGATGCTGCCCCACTTGATCCAGAGGAACCCGAGCACCATGCCGCCGACGTGGGCCGCGTGGGCCACGTTGTCGGCCCACTGCCCGCCCCACAGCGCCAGGAAGACGTGGCGCGTCTCGACAAGGGCGTACACGAGGGCCACGAGCCACGCCTCAACGGGTATCAGGAAGAGAATGAGGAACTGCGCCCGGGGATTCAGGGTCGCAAAGGCCACCAGCACGCCTGCCACGCCCGCCGACGCGCCGACGGCCGGCATCGTCAGGAAAGTGTGGCCCGCAAACGTTTGAGCGCCATACTCGTAACACATCAAGCCGTTGAAGCCTACCTCAAAAAGCCCGCCAGCCACGCCGGACGCGAAATACAGCGTGAGGAAGGGCTTGGTCCCCAACTGCCGCTCGAGCATTGCCCCGAGCATCCAGAACATGAACATGTTCCAGAGGATGTGGTCGATGGAGGCGTGCAGGAACATGTATGTGATGAGGCGCCAGACCTGCAAAGAGTACAGCGCCTCGGCGGTCACTGCAAACCAGTCGAACAACGCGCGTCCCATGACCATCTGCAACAAGAAGACGCCGACCGTCAGGATGAGAATGAGTTTGACCCCCGGCGGAAACATTCCGCCGCGGTCGGCGAAGAAGCCCTCACGCTCGGGCGGCCGGTTCCAGGTTGAATGCCAAGCCATTACTGAGGCCCCGTGTACAAGATCCGTTGTCCGTTGCCGTTGATTCAAGCCGTAGCGTGCTTATCGGCGTTTGGCGGCCCTGATGCTGCAACACAACTTTGCGAAGATTGTCTGCGAAACGTCGATTATAGACCACCGCACGTCGGCTTTCAACGCTCGGAGGGTCGGCGGACGCGAAGTGCGCCACCGCGCAAACGCCGGGGCACGGCTCGCCCAGTTGAGTCCTCGGCATGCCGTGCCCCCCGTACCCGCGTATGGCATAAAACCTGCTGGAGTTGTTTGGAAGCCGTCGTCAGTGCGTTTCGGATGGCTTCGCCAAGTTAACTGGCCTTTCGCAGGTTTTCATGCGGCACACGTGGCGGCGGAGAAGAGCGTTGCGAGGGTGGCGGCAATTTCGCGTGAGCCTTTGCGCCTGGGGCCTGACGCGAAAATGGTTTGCATCACCGCCTCCTCACGGACGGCCGCAAGATTGGCCGCGAACGGCCGGGCCGACAGATGCCGCCGGAACCGCCTCGCCCACACCTCCACCCACGTGATCATCGCCAACGCCAACGCCGCGTGACGCATGACCGACCGCTCCTTCCTCACCTCCGCCGAGTCGAACCCCAACTGGTTCTTCGCCACCGAGAACATCTGCTCGATC
>JAPLMO010000064.1 GCA_026386995.1 Planctomycetota bacterium
CTCGCCCCGTTCGGGACGCCCTTCGTGGGCCAGGACGCCACCGACGAGATCCGCGACCTGCTCAGGCCGGAGAAGATCGAGGAGTTCGGCTACTTCGACCCGGAGAAGGTGGGGCGGCTGGTCGGCCGAATCGAGGCCATCAAGGACGAGATTGCCACGGACCCGGGCGACAACTTCCGCCTGCGCCGCCACGTGATCGAGCGCACGGTCCAGGGCATGGCGATGAACTTCGTGGTCACGACGCAGATGCTCGAAGACATGGTTCGGCGGGGCGAGTTCTGCCACCACGCGGGTGCCGCAGCCAGGCAGTCCGCCGCACAGATTACTCTGCGCGACCCCCAGGCATGAGGCGCCGGTCGGGACGACGGGAGGAATGGGGTGAGCGAGGGGATTCGAACCCCCGACCCTCGGGACCACAACCCGATGCTCTATCCAACTGAGCTACGCCCACCACACAGGATGCCAACGACTCGGGCCACGATTCTTTGCTACCCTTGTGCCCCTTGTGGCGGGGCATTATGGTATTCTAACACAGGGGAGTCAAGGGCGTATAGCCGCTGTGGAAGGGCGCGATGCCAAAGCAAACCGTCGAGTACCTCGTCGTGGCCCCGCATCCGGACGATGCCGAACTAGGCATGGGCGGCACGATCATCAAACTCCTGGCGGCCGGAAAGCGTCTGGCCGTCCTGGACCTGACGAGCGGCGAGCCAACGCCGTTCGGAACGCCCGCCAAACGCCGCCGCGAGACCGCCGCCTCCAGCGCCGCCCTGGGCCTTAAGGTCCGCCTGAACCTGGGCTTGGCGAATCGCACGCTTGAAGCGACCCTTGCAGCCCGCGTCAAGGTGGCCGAGGTCTATCGCACCCTGCGGCCGCGCGTGCTTTTCATTCCGTACTGGCGCGACGCCCACCCGGACCACCTGGCCGCCTCGCGCCTGGCTACGGAGGCCCGCTTTCACGCCAAACTCACCAAGACGAGCATGAAGGGCGAGCCGCATTATGCCGGGCGGGTCGTCTACTACTACTGCACGCACCTGAGGACCCACGACGACGTGGCCTTTGTGGTGGACGTGTCCGGGGAATTTTCCACGAAGGTCCGGGCGATGGAGTGCTACCGGAGCCAGTTCTTCGAGGGCCGCGGTGCCGAGGCGGGGGCCGTGCTGCGGTACGTGGCCGACGCCAACCGCTACTGGGGCCACATGATCAACCGTGCGTACGGCGAGCCGTTCGCGCTGCAGGAAACGCTGGGCCTTGCCACGCCCGACTGCATTGTCTAACACTACAGCGCCATTTGCGTTCTTGCGCGGTGGGTCTCCGTACCCACCGCGCCATACGCGACTACGTACCTTTGCGCGGCGGGTACGGAGACCCGCCGCGCAAAATAGCGTTGCAATACTAATTGAAAGGCCCGCGCCACTTCAGACGCGGGCCTTTCCCTTCCCCATCGCTCTCGCGATTACTTGCTGGGGGTCGGCAGAGGGGCTTTGCCGGCCTCGCCCCAGATGTTCTGCGTAGCGGTTTTGAGGCTCTTGCTGAGCCAGGTAGTGATCATCTTATAGGCGGTGTCGTTGGGACGGATGACGATCTGGGGGTGGCCCGCTTCTGAGCCCTTCGTGGGTTTCTGAACGAGCGGGCTGTCGGCCCAGTTTTCGCCGCGGACGATGTACTTGTTGACGGTCCGGAAGTTCTCGGCAAGGGTCTTCTTGTCGGTGGCGTTGCGGCGGATGACGACCCACTTGGAGTTTGGGTTGCCGCCGCCGTGGCACTTCAGGCTGCCGCACGTGTTTATCAGGACCTGCTGGACGCCGCGGAAGCCGTTCATGGCGGTGTCGACCTCGGTCTTGTAGATCTCGGCGATCTCGGCGTCGGTGATGGTGGCCTCGCGGTACTTGATATCTTCGGTGGTGGTCGCCGTGGGTGTGACCTCTCCGCCCCCCGTGCTCGTCAGCATGTACAGGAGGTACTTCGGGCGCAGGTCGTCTGGGGCCTTCTGGTTGGCCTCCAGCGCCACGGCTTGGGCCTCGCTTGACCGGTTGTTCTGGAAGCACCACTTTGCCACGGCGTAGAGGTCGTCGCCGCTGGCGCGGTTGACCTTCTTCTTGGTGGCCGCTTCATATTGCGAGAGGGTGGTGGCCAGCGGGTCTTCCTCGGCGGCGGTGAGAATCGCCATTGCCAGGAGCCCGCACGCGGCCAGGGAAAACGCACCGAAGGCCAACCACTTGTTCCTCATGGATGCACCACCTTTCGCTCTTCTCCGCACTGTGCAGAATCTACCGCGGCGGCAAAACGGACGCAAGCCAAATCGCGCCGCCCGCCCGGATTATAGACGCCCGGCCGAGCGAAGTATTGGGCCGCTTTGTACGAATTTCAAGCGTCAGCCGAACCCCTAAGGCGGCCTTACTTCCAGAGATACTCCTTCAACGCCTTCGCCAGCGTCTGGAACGTCCACCGGCGCTTCTCGTCGTCGGTCTCCAGCAGCGTCACGCGGAAACCGTCGCGCTTGCAGCAGAAGCCCGTCAGCGGCACGACGCAGATGCCCGTGGCGCCCAAGAGGTAGTAGACGAAGCGGTAATCGTTCGAGACGCCCTGGACGAGTTTCTCCACGGTCTTGCGGACCTGCGGATTTTCGATCGCGAGGCGCTGCTTGTCGTTCAGGATGCCGTCCTCGAACATGATCGTCATGTAGAACGCGCCGCTGGGGCGGTTGACGAGCGTCCCTGGGATGCCTTGGAGGGCCGCGTGGGCCTCGTGGGCGCGGGCCTCGAACATTGCGGCACGCTTCGCCAGGTGGGCGGGGAACCTCTCGTCGCCCAAGATGCGCGGGACGCACATCTGTGGCGCGGTGGTCGAGCAGACCTCCAGGCGCTTCGAGGCCAGCAGCGAGTTGACGTACGTGTCGAACATCTCGTCGCTGCGGCGGTTCAGGATCTCGATCCAGCCGCACCTCGACCCTGGCCACGGCACCTCTTTCGATATGCCGCGCATCACAATCGCCGGCACGTCGCCGACCACCTCCGACAGGTGCAGGGTCTTGTTGCCGTTGTAGACGATGTGCGTGTAAATCTCGTCGGCGATTAGAAAGAGGTTGTAGTGCCACGCGATCTCGGCCATCTCTTCGAGGACCTCTCGCGGATAGACCGCCCCGGTCGGGTTGTCGGGGTTGATGAGCAGGATGGCCGTTATGGACGGGTTGTACTTGACCCTCATGCGAAGGTCGTCCAGGTCGGGCATCCAGTTGTTGTACGGGTCCAGTTCGTACGTCAGGTGCTCGTAGCCGCTGTGGGCGGCCTCGGCCGAGGAGTGCGTGGAGTATGCGGGCGTCGGGCCGATGACGCGGGCCTCGCGCCTCAGGAATCCGTAGACCTTCGCCACGGCGTCGCCGATGCCGTTGAAGAAGAGGATGTCGTCGGCGGTCACCTGGGTGCCGCCGCGCTTATTGACGTTCTCGGCCAGGAAGGCCCGGGTGGCCGGGACGCCGGCCGAGTCGCAGTAACCCCACGACTTGTCGTCGTTGACGACCTCGTGCATGATCTGGCGGATCCAGGGCTCGATCTTCTCGCCCTTCTGTATGGGGTCGCCGATGTTTTCCCACGTCATTTTCATCCCAAGATCGCGGAATTTGTACGCCACCTGCACGATCTCGCGGATGGCGTAGGTCAGCGACCCCGCCCCGCTGTGAACGATGTTCCTTCGCATTGGACGGCCCTCTATTTGCTATCGGCGATCTGCCATCTGCTATCTGCGCACCCGCGTGTGCTGCTCACGCGGCGGACAAGTATATCCGGGATTTCGGTGAAATCCACCTTGCGCCCGCGCTACTTCTCCTCGGCCACGACGATCGTGTGCTTGACCGGCACGACCGCCGCGCGAACCGCGGCCGCCAGCGCCTCTTGTTTGCCGCCGAGTTTGCTCTTGATCGTCTTGACGGCGGCGGCGACCTCGGCGTCGTCGCCCAGGTTCCGCTGCACGCCCGCCAACTCGCGGCCGGACTCCTTGATCAGGTACGTCTCGTACGCCTGCTTCTGCGCCACGGCGTCGTCGACCTTGCGGAACGCATCGGAGAACGGATTATCGAGGAACTCGGCGGCCAGGTTGATGCCCTTGGCCAGTTCGTCGCGCGTAAAGGTCTTTGAGGCGGCGCCCCACGTTACCTTTGCCTTCTCGCTCTTCAGAGTCTTGACCACGAGCGTCAGGCGGTTCAGGTCCTGGTTGAACGGCAGGTACGGCAGGATGCTCCTGGCTGAGTCTGGCGACTTCGCGTCGCCGTAGAAGCAGAACGGATAGCGGCGGCTCTCGATCTCGGCGGTGCCGCCCTTGGAGGAGAGGACTTTGTGGCCGTCGCCGGCCGCGGCCTCGCCGGCCATGTCAACGGTGATTGTGCCGATGTCGCCGCCGGGGACGAGGACCTTGAGGAACGCGTAGGCCATGATGAGTTGGCCGTCGGCGGCCGGATGGACGCCGTCGCCGCCGCCCACGTGGTAGTGCGGGCCGTAGGCGGCCTTGGCCTTCTTCATCACGTCGTACATCAGGTTGTGAAGGTCGGCGAAGGGCATGCTGGCGTCCTTGGCGAGTTGGAGGTCCAGGTCGCCGAGTTTGCCGAGGTTCTGGTTGTAGACCTCCGCTTCCTGGGGCTTGCGGAACTTATTCGTGTCGACGCAGCCGGGCGAGCCGATGACGACCGTCGCGCCGGCTTTCTTGAGGCGATCGACGATCTCGCGCATGGCGTCGATGTAACGTTTCCCGATGCCGTCCTCGTACGCGCGGTACCCGCCGTCGTTCATGCCGTAGCACGTGGTGACCACGGTGGGTTTGAAGGGCAGAAGGTCCTGGTTCATGCGGTTCAGGAATCCGGGGGCCGTTTCGCCGCCCCAGCCCAACTGGATACACCAGACGTCCAGTTCCGGCGTGCACATCGTGACGTAGTCCTCAATGTACCGTGAGTAAACCTTCTGCTCGGTAATGGAGTCGCCGACGATGGCAAGGCGGTCGCCCTTCTTGAGGACCGGTTTCTCGGCCCCGAGGGCCATGCCGGCCAACAGGGCTATGCCGGCAACAAGGACAACGGTGAGGCGCGTGCGGTAGAGCGTCTTGTTCACGTTCAGTCTCCTTTCGGGTTACCTGATTTCCTGCAACCGATACTTCGCCGTCCCGAGACCTATAGCCTCCATCTGCTCGATCTGGCTGTACGGATCTTTACCGTGGATGCGCTGGAAGAGGTGCTTGCCCTCGACCAGTTCGCGGCCGCGCGGCAGACTCCCCGGCAGGGGCTCGGCGTCGCGAGTCAGGTCCAGGCTTGCCTTGTCGACTGCCACGATGTCCTCGGACGCGAGAATGCCCACGTCGGGCATGAGGGCCGGCGTGGAGAACCCCCAGCAGTCGCAGTACATCGTGATCTGCGTCAGAAAGTTGATGTGCAGGGCGCGCCCCGGGGCGAACGTCCCCAGGACCTCGCGCGTAGCCAGCGCCATGCCGTGCTGGAACGGGACGAACCCGCCGCCGGCGATCTTGAAGGCGTCCTTCGGGCATGCCAGGACGCAGTGGCGGCAGTAGACGCAATCGTGGTAGAAGATCTCCAGGCGGTTTTGCCCGGCGTTCCACTTGGCGGCCCCGTGCGTACAGGCCTCAACGCAGTGTTTGCACTTGATGCAAAGTTTTGCGTTGTACTCCAGCCCGCCCTCCAGTTGATGCAGGTCGCCGCGCGACCTCTGCGTGACGCAGCCCATGGCCAGGTTCTTGAGTGCCCCGCCGTAGCCGCACGCCCCGTGGCCCTTGAAGTGGCTGAGATTGATGAGTGCGTCGGCGTCCTCGATATTGCCGCAGACCTCGATCTCCTTGAGGGTCCTGTAGCCGACCTTGTGCCGGTAGAAGAACTTGTCGCGCACGCCCGCGGCGCCCACCAGCGGCGCGCCGAGGACCTCGGCCGTGTAGCCGCGCGCCGTGGCCTCGTGGATCGAGAGCGACCCGTCGGTCACGAAGACGCTCTTTGCGCCCGCGTCCTTGATCCGTTGCACGAGCATGCGTACAAAGAGCGGCGGGATGGTTGTAAAGCCGATGTTGCCGCCCACGTGGACCTTCAGGGCCACGACGCCGCCCTCGCAGATGCGAGCCAGGGGCAGGCGGTCGAGCATCCGCATGAACTTCGCCGGCAGCGTGGCCTTGGCCTCGAGCCGCTCGACGAAGGCCGAGGCGAAAAGGACCTCGGCTTCGGAATGGGGAGCGGCGGCCTTGCGGCCGGCGCGAGACGATTGCGTTCTTGCCATTGCGGTTTTCTCCGTACCCGTATTCAGGGAGGAGTACTTTACGCCCCGGCGGGGCGACGTGCAAGGATGCTATGGCGCCCTGGCCTTGCCCATCTGCCAGAAGGCAAAGGCGATCATCGCCGCCAGGCTGACGGCTAGGAGGATAAGGAACAGCCAGTGTTTCACCGCGGGCCGCATGGGTTCGCAATCTCCGGCCCCGATTCTCGGCCGGCCCGGCCACGGCGGCAACAGAATTTCGCCCACACGATTTGCTCCAATTCGCCGAACGTTTGACACCGCCGCCCGCCTCCCGTAGCATAGACGACGACGCGTAGGAGATCCCGATGCGCATTCTCGTGACCAACGACGACGGCATCCTCGCGCCCGGCATCCTGGCGCTGCGCCGGGCCGTGGCGGACCTGGGGGAAGTGACCGTCGTGGCCCCTGTTACGCCGCAATCCGCCGTCGGCCACAGCATTACGCTGACCGACCCGATACGCGTGCACCGCGTCTCCCTCGGCGACGGCGCCACGGGTTACGGCGTTCAGGGCCGGCCGGCCGACTGCGTCAAACTCGCCCTTCTGGAACTCATGCCCCAGCGGCCGGACTTGGTCGTGAGCGGCGTGAACCTCGGGGCCAACACGGGGATCAACGTCCTCTACTCCGGAACGGTGGCCGCCGCGGTCGAGGGGGCGTTCTTCGGCGTGCCGGCGGTGGCGGTGAGCATTGAGGATTCCGACGCCGCCGATTTCGAGGGCGCCGCCCGCATCACCCGCCGCATCATCGACCAGTTTATCGCCCACGCCCCGCGCGAGCCGATACTCCTGAACGTCAACGTGCCGGACCTGGCGAATGGCCCGCCCAAGGGCGTCCGGGTCTGCCCGCAGAGCATGAAAGGCTGGCGCGAAGGATGGGAGAAACGCTCGGACCCGCGCGGCCGGACGTATTACTGGATGATCGGCAACCTGGAGCCCGAGGTGGTGGGCGTGGAGTCCGACATCGCCTCCCTGACCGAGCGGTACGTCACCGTGACGCCGCTGCGGTTCGACCTCACGGACCACGCCCGCATGGGCGAGGTGCGCGACTGGGGTCTGGGCCTGTGATGGAAGTGTCCTGCGCCCGCGCCGTGGTACACGAACAGCGCCGCTCCGCACGTCATAACTGCGCCGTCAGTTTCAGCAGCAGGCGCGCGGCGTCCTGCGGCGACAGGCGATCGGGTTTGGTGGCCACGGCCGAGCGCAGGCGCCAACGGCCGTCGGGGTCCGGCGCCAGCGTGCCTTCCCACGTGATGGTTTCATATTGCGGCGGCAGGACCAGGCGCGAATTCGGCGCGGGGCTGAAGTGGTAGACCTGCGTGACGGTCGCGCGGCCGTCCTCCATGCGGATAGCCGGTTCCTCGCCATGGGCCCGCAGGATTCTCAGCCCCGACCGCACGACCGTCGAAATGCCGGCCTTGCCGCCCGCCGCGGGGTCGTACTCGGGTGAAATCTCGCCGATGAACGCCTCCGCGTCGCCGCGCGTGGCCGCTGCGCTCATTCGCTGGAGGGCGGCGACAACCCGTTCGCGGTCGATTTCGACCAGCCATGAGACGGTGACGATTACCGCGAAAGCAAGGCAGCATACCAGCACGACCGCCAGCGCCCGCCGCGAGGCCGTCCGGCTCCAGAAGAAGCCGGCCACGACTGCAATCAGGCCGAGCACGATGCACGGAGTCAGCGGGTTCTCCAGCAAGAGGTGGCGAAGGATGTCCATGGAAACCTCCGCAAAACAGTCTTATCGATGATACGGCGCCGCCGGCCCCGCGTCACGCGAAAAGCAGGGGAAGTGAAGTGGGGGAAGTGGAGGAATCCGATTGCTGATCTCGGTTATTTCGCGAGTTGCGCGCAATTGGAGGTTTTGCATTGCATGCCTGCTGCGCTCGACTATAATTCGCCTGAGTAGTGGCCTGTTTGTGGGCAAACTCGCGGATTTCTGCCGCCGCTTGTCTTGGGCTTGTCTTTTTTTCTGGCGAGCAAGCCTGGCTCACCATGCCAACCGAGATCATGGGGCCGCTTGGACGCCGCAGAAGTGGCGCGGAAAATATTGTTTGGAATCGAGCATATTTCAGTGGACACGAAGTTGGCAGAGTGTAAACTACACCGCGTGAGGTAGGCGAAAAGGTTACGGACGCTAGAGGTTGCACCTGTTCTTTGAGAATCGAAACAGTGAACAGGGACCGTTCTGAAAGTTGGCCGCCGCCTGCGCGAGGGCGGTCAATCGGGTCCACGGAGTTCGACTCTCTCTCGACCTTTTCAGCGCCTAAAACCAATGGCAGCCGCGCGGAGACATGCGCGGCGGAAAGCGCCGATAGCCGTTGGCCCCTGGCACCTCGGAAGCGTTTCAAGGCAGCCTACACGCGAATCCGATGACGAGAACCAGCCACGCTGTGCGCTTGTCAGGGCAGGCGTGCCTATGACGCGAACGGTTGATAAGACCGGGCACCTCATCCTACGAGTCCTTTGACTCGTCGGGTGAGGTGCCTTTTTTTATAGACCAGCACATAGTTAAGGAGATTTGATCATGGCAAAGAACGGAAAACTTCGGGAAGTATTTCGGAAGCCTCGCAGAGTCGCATGGTTTGATATGCGACTGACGCCGGAGGACAAGGCTAGCATCCGGCAGGCGGCGCAGACTGTCGGCAAAAGCATGACGGATTATCTCCTTGGACTCCACCGCTTCGCAATCGGGAACTCAAAGCGCGATGCCTGAGACGCTTCTGCAACTCGCGCCGTTGTTGGTCCCGGCCGAAGCCGCTGCCGCCATGCTCGGCATATCGAGGGCGTTGTTTTACTCGATGGCTGCCGACGGCAGGCTTGGACCGATGAGCGTGTCTTTCGGACGGCGAAAACTTTGGCGCGCCGATGAGTTACGGGCCTGGGTGCAACACGATCCGCCGTGTCCGCCGCGCGAAGTGTGGTTGGAGAAAAGAGGATGCCCATGACTTACAAAACGCCAGAAGAAGCGTTTGAGGCGACGGCCAAGCGCACCGGCGGAGCGCTGGTGAAGTTCTGGACTTGGCCGAACGGCGCGCTCACGGCTCGATTCAAGATGCCGGACGGTTCCAAAACTTTCCGGCCCTATCGACCGGCCGATGGCAACGGCGGCGGATGGGTTGACGGCGATCCGCCCGGACTCTGGCCCCTCTATCGCAAGGGCGACTTGGAGCGGTTTCCCGATGCGCCTGTGTTCCTGGCGGAAGGCGAATCCAAGGCCGACGTGCTGGCGAGCGTGGGGTTGATCGGCGTAGCATCGGCGTTCGGCGCGAACGGCGCGGTCAAGACGGACTGGACCGCCCTTGCGGGCAGGACGCTTATCATCCTGCCCGACAACGACCGGCCGGGAATGAAATATGCCGAGAACGTGGCGCGCATCGTGACGGCGCTGGACCCACCGGCGACCGTCAAGGTCGTCACGCTTCCGGGCCTGAAGGCAAAGCAGGACATAGTTGATTGGGTTGCGGCGGACGGGCCGATGGGCGACAAGGGCACCGCCGAGATCAAGGCCGCGCTCTTGGCCCTGGCCGAGAAAACGCCGACCTGGACGCCGACGGCGGCGGCCGAGTTACCCATCGCACGCAAGGACGCCGACACCGGGGACGCCGAAGGCGACGTGCGGCTTGGCGCAGAGTTTGCCGCCGCCTATTCCGACCGTGTACGCTTCTGCTCGGACTTGGAGCAATGGCTTGTCTGGGACCGCCGCCGCTGGGCGCTGGATGCCGTCCACGGGGCCGAGCGGATGATGCAGGACCTCGCGCGAAAACGCTTGGCCGCTGCTGCCAACGTCGGCGACTCCAAGGCGCGTGAAGATGAAGCCAAGTTTTGGGTGCAGGCCATGCGCCGGACCCGTATCGAGGCCGCGCTGTGGGCTGCCCGAAGCGACCCCCGCCTTATCGTCCGCCTGACCGCCCTGGACGCCGACCCGTGGCTGCTGAACTGCGCCAACGGAACCCTGGACCTCAAGACCGGCCAACTACGGCGACACGACCCCGCCGACCTCATTACGAAGATGGCGCCCGTCAAGTTCGACCCTGACGCCGACCTGTCTGAGTGGTTGCGATTCCTGGAGCGCGTCATTCCCGATGCGGAAGTCCGCGCTTTCTTACAACGCGCCGTCGGCTACTCGGCGATTGGCCTTGCGCTCTTGGAACTTCTTTTCTTCATCTGCGGCCCGACCGCTGGCGGAAAGTCCACGTTCATTTCGGCCGTCGGTAGTGCCCTTGGCGACTACAGCGCGACGGCAAACTTTGCCTCATTCCTGGTCCAACACAACAAGGGCGGCCCGCGACCGGACATAGTTCGACTGGCCGGGCGAAGATTCGTGTCCAGCGTCGAAACCGAAGAAGCCGCGACCCTGGCCGGCGGCCTCTTGAAGTGGATCACAGGCCAAGACCTGATTTGCGAGCGCGGCCTTTACGCAAACGAAATCGAGTTTCTGCCGACGTTCAGTCTGTGGCTCGTTTCAAACTTCAGGCCGAAAGCGCAGGACGATGACTCGGCCTTGTGGCGTCGGCTGATGCTGCTGCCGTTCGAGATTTCGATTCCCGAAAACGAACGTGATGCAAACGTCAAGATGCGCCTGCGTGACCCGGCCATAGGCGGCCCCGCCGTCTTGCGCTGGATCGTGCAAGGTTGCCTTGCTTGGCAGAAGCATGGCCTCAAAGACCCCCCGAACGCCGTCCTCGCCGCAACGCGCCAGTGGCGCGCCGAGAATGACCCGATTGCCGACTGGCTGACCGAGCGCGCTACCTTGGACCCCACGGCCGAGACGCCGTTTAAGTCCTTGAACGTCAACTACAGGTCGTGGGCCGAAGATGCTGGACTGAAACCGATCAGCGGCAAGAAGTTGGCCGAACGGCTCCAAGACCACGGCTGCCGCAAGGGAAGTGCCGCTGGGCATGTGCGCACCTATGAAGGAATTGGCCTGAAATGATGATTTCGGGGATGATGGGGACGATTAACGGTGTTTTGCCTAAAGTCCCCTATGAAGGAGCGTTTGAAATAGTTTAGGCAAAGTAGCCTCAATCGTCCCTATCGTCCCCTGGACTGTTGCACAACTGCTGCTGAGGGAGTGACAGGACAGGGGCGACCTAAACGCTTGAGCAAGGCAAGGTTATGAACATGGAACACAACGGCAAGAGGACTGACGGCATGGCGCAGGTGGGGCTTGCACCGACGGGGCGCGGCCTTCTGGACGGCGCGGCATGGCCTCAGTGTCAAGCGGGGCCGCTGCCGGGCTTCCTGGGGCTTCCTGTGAA